>NZ_FLYE01000046.1 GCF_900093605.1 Candidatus Terasakiella magnetica | reverse complement strand
CCTATGGCCTGCCCAACATTGATAATTCTCATTTTTTAAAAAGATTCTAAAATTAATGCAGCGATGTTTTTGAAAAGACATTAATTACCGCTACACCCGCAACAATAAGGCCAATACCGATCATGGCGGGCACGTCGGGGACTTGTTTATATAAGTAAGCCCCTGCAATGGTGACGAGCACAATCCCAACGCCTGACCAGATGGCATAGGTGATCCCCACCGGAATGGCGCGCAAGGTCAGGGTCATGAAATAAAAAGCCGCCCCATATCCAATCACCACAATGAGACTCGGCCACAAACGTGTGAATTCTTCTGAGGCTTTAAGTGCGGATGTGGCAACCACCTCTGCAACAATAGCAATGGCGAGATAGAGATAGGTCATGCAACAGGTCCCCTGCCTTGTTGTATTTTATGTTGGAAAAGCTGGTATTTCGACTATGATGCGCCAACTCAGCTTTTGTGAGGATGACCTTTTTGGATAGAATGTCAATTTTCTTCATAAAAAGAGTCAGATTCACCTTGACGCGCCTGTAACATTTGCGTAAAACGCGGGTCTCTCATGAGGGCGGGACTATGTCTGGCCCCACCTTCAGTATTTTTGAGATTAAGGATTTTTATTATGGCACGTCGCTGCTCCCTTACTGGTAAAGGCGTTCAAACTGGCAACAATGTAAGCCACGCTAAGAACCGCACTCGTCGTCGTTTCTTGCCAAACCTGCAAGATGTAACTTTGGTTAGCGATGCTTTGGGCGTTTCTGTAGGCCTGCGTGTTAGCGCTTCTGCGCTGCGCACCATCGAACACAAAGGTGGTCTTGATGCTTACTTGCTCGACACAGCAGCTGACAAGCTGCCACGCGAAGCACGTCGTTTGAAAAGCCGCGTTAAAAAAGCTCAAGCTAAAAAAGCTGCTTAATTTAAGTAGTTCGCTTAAGTTTTAAAGAATAGCCCGTCCTTCTTTTGAAGAGACGGGTTTTCTTATGTCTAAAGCCAAGGTAATCCTTCAGGGTATTAGCCCTCCCAATGCCTTCACAGCCGTATCTGGATTATCGCCAACAACATCAACCGCTCCCTCAACAACAGTCGTCGTTAGAGGAACAGCGACATCACCAATAACGAATGTAGCCACATCCAGCGTTGCACCACCAATTGCTGAAACAGTAGAACAGGCAGCAAGGGACACCATCAAGCCTACAATCACACAGGCCTGCATCACCTTCTCAGCTTTCATAGCGCGCATCAAATTTACCTTCCTGTTCTTTTTGTCTCTCAAACGATACAGGATAAAGATACTTAGCTAACCTTTAACAAAGCCTTAGAAAAAAAATTAATGAGCGACTTTTAGGGATTTTTTTATCTCTGGACTGACTATCTCAAGCCCAATGTCATCACTAAGGTACGCTGCAAGATACTAAAGTTATCATCCGAGATCAGCATCAAACGCACCTGCCCGTTATCTTCTTGATAAGCCGCAATCCCTTCAAAATTATCCAAGGGTGTAGGCGGACCAAGCTTTGCGAGAATGTCGCCGCGCTTGCCCGTTATCCCATCCAGATAAGACAGGCGCAAACGCACGCCTGTAATCGGGGCATAATATCTTTCCAGCAAAACCAATCGGTCACGACCCGGCAACCGGGTTAAGCCTGTGGGGCGAAACTCATCAATGCGCGTGATGGTTTTCTTCTCCCAGCTTTTCTTATCATGACCCTCTATCCACAGGCTGATCTCCTCATCACGCTTGCGCCCTTCCCCCACAATAACCAAACGACCATCACTGAGCGTTTCAATCGCTTCCAAGCCGCCATTATTTGGCAGCCCTTCAACAGCTGAGGGTAAAGGGATAGGATCACCTACAATTTTTCCCTCACCGCTATAAGGCAGGATACGGTGATTGCGCTCAAAGGAAATGAGAAGCCGCCCTGTTTCATCTAAGGTCAGACTTTCGCTATCGCGCTGTTTTTTCTTTTTAAGACGCTTTCCTTTTAGGTCGCGCAAAGCCACCACATCACATTGGCCCATATCCTGTCTGGAAAAACGAAACAGATGACCGTGGTCCCCTGTGCTGATGATCTCATCATCCTTAATCATCAGGCTGGAAAGCCCGCCAAAGCGTTTATCAAATGAGGTAAGCTCTACAATGGAAAGCAGTTCCACATGCTCGGTTTTAAAAGGGGCAAAGGCTACATCCTCTTTCCATACCTTGATCGGTTCCGCCCACACAGCGCGTGACATAAAAAGAAACAGAATGAGCCAGAATTTCAAATGCCTATCCCCTTAAATGCAGACTATCCAGTTTGGCATCAAACAGGTCAGCCAGATTTTGCAAGATGGTTCCGCCCAAATCTTCCGGATTACTTAACGTCACCGCATTTCGATAATAGCGTGTTACATCATGGCCGATCCCAATGGCGGTGAGCTGCACCGGTGTTTTGGTCTCCATCCATTCAATCACTTCACGAAGATGGGCTTCAAGGTAGCTCCCCGGGTTTGACGACAATGTGGAATCATCCACAGGTGCCCCATCAGAAATCACCATGAGGATTTTGCGATCTTCCGGGCGCACCATCAATCGCTTATAGGCCCACAATAAAGACTCTCCATCGATATTCTCTTTAAGAAGACCTTCTTTAAGCATCAAGCCCATATTGTTTTTGGCGCGACGCCATGGCACATCAGCTGGCTTATAAACCACATGGCGCAAATCATTTAAGCGACCCGGGTTAGGTAATTTACCCTCGCTCATCCATTTTTCTCGCGAGCGTCCACCTTTCCACGCCTTGGTGGTAAAGCCAAGCACTTCAACCTTGACCCCGCACCGCTCTAACGTGCGGGCCAGAATATCTGCACTGATCGCCGCCACCGTAATGGGGCGCCCGCGCATGGAGCCGGAATTATCAATCAACAAAGAAACAACCGTGTCACGAAACTCGGTTTCTTTTTCCCATTTATAAGAAAGCGAATGGGTCGGGTTTGCCACGATACGTGCCAAACGTGAGGAATCGAGCAAACCTTCTTCAAGGTCAAAATCCCAAGAGCGCTGTTGTTGCGCCATTAAGCGACGTTGCAAACGGTTGGCGATACGCGCGACCACACCTTGCAGATTTGCCAGTTGCATATCCAGCTGGCGTCGAAGCCGTTCAAGCTCTTCCTCATCTGCCAGATCATCGGCTTCGACTTCTTCGTCATATTCGGTGGTATAGGCTTTATAATCAATTTCAATGGCCTGCTCAGGGTCCCACCAGTTTTGGCGGCTTGTGGGGCCAGCAGGGGCTTCTTCACCTTGGCCTGAAGATTGTTCTTCTTCCTCACCTTCTTCAGACTCCCCATCCATGGAGCCCATATCATCACTGGGTGAAGACGGCATATCCATGTCATCACCCATTTCCGCACCAGAACCGACACTTTCAAGGTCTTGATCCGACGGGCTGTCTTCACCTTCAGTTTCTTGGGCATCAGAGGATTGCTCTTCCTCATCCTGCTCCCCACTTGGCGGTTCCATCAGTTCAAGCTCTTCGAGGAAACGATATACCGCCTCCCCATAGGCTTTTTGATCATCTGCGTTGGCGGCTAGTCCTTCAAGGATGGTCTCGCCATGTTCTTCTAAAAACGGGCGCCACATGTCAGCAGCTTTTTTTGCCACCGCTGGCAGTTCCCGTCCGGTTAGACGTTCGCGCACCAAAAGGGCCAGCCCATGGGCCATGGGGATATCTTCACGGTTTAAAGCGTTGCCCCAACCGTTTTCCATACAGCGGATATCCAAAAGCGTGCGCAGGTTTTGCGCCACCCCTTTCATACGGCGCGAGCCTAGGGATTCTACACGGACCTGTTCAACCAGTTCAAACACCTCACGGGCGTTTTGGTCACTGGGCATTTTTGCGCGATGAAGATCCGCATCATGAAAACGCAGGCGAAGCGAGGCCGCATCAGCCGTGCCGCGCAAGCGTTCCAGATCATCTTTTGAGATAGCGCCACGCGATGGCAGGGGCAAGCGCACGGCTGTTTTTGAAACCGTGGCCGCAGCGGGTGAATAATTCACCATCAACTCCGGCTCCCCTGAAAAAGAGCGCACCGTTGCGGTCGTTACCCGTTTTAAAAGATCGCGTATCTCTTCTTGCATCAGCTTAGCTCAGCGCCACGCGCGCCGCACTTAAAGGCAAGTCTTCATCAAAACAGCGTTGATAAAACTCTGCCACTACGGGGCGTTCCATCTCGTCACATTTATTTAAGAAGGTCACGCGGAAGGAATAGCCCATATCGCCCCCAAAAATCTTGGCATTTTCTGCCCATGTAATCACTGTTCGTGGGGACATGACGGTGGAGATATCGCCATTGATAAAGCTTTGACGGGTCAGATCGGCAAGTTCCACCATGGCACTGACGTTTTTGCGCCCTTCTTCATTATCAAGCTCCGGCAATTTTGCCAAAACGATTTCGCATTCCTCATCATGGGGCAGATAATTAAGCGTCTGTACCATAGACCAACGGTCCATCTGGCCTTGGTTGATCTGTTGCGTGCCATGATAAAGGCCCGTTGTATCACCAAGGCCAATGGTATTGGCTGTGGCAAACATGCGGAAATGGTCATGGGGGCGAATAACACGGTTTTGGTCAAGCAAGGTCAGCTTACCTTCAACTTCCAAAATACGCTGGATCACAAACATCACATCGGGGCGACCTGCATCATATTCATCAAATACAAGGGCGCAAGGGTGTTGCAAGGCCCAAGGCAGGATGCCTTCACGAAACTCTGTCACCTGCTTGCCATCTTTAAGCACAATGGCGTCTTTACCCACCAGATCAATTCGGCTGATATGGCTATCAAGGTTGATGCGCACACAGGGCCAGTTTAGGCGCGCTGCCACCTGTTCAATATGAGACGATTTCCCTGTACCGTGATAGCCTTGCACCATCACACGACGGTTATGGGCAAAGCCTGCTAAAATCGCCAAGGTGGTTTCTTTATCAAAGCGATAGGTTTCGTCCAGATCAGGCACATATTCATTTCCTTCAGAAAAGGCCGGAACGTCCATATCGATATCAATACCGAATGTCTTGCGCACATCCACTGTTGTATCAGGTTGCGTCAAAGGAAAGGCTTGTGTGCCAGTAACGTCAGTCATAAGTCAGTTCTTTCGGATTAATCGATAATTACGTTTTTAAGCAATGTATAGGCTTGGCTGATGATTTTGAAGCGTTCTTCTGCGTCTTTATCCCCATTATTGGCATCAGGGTGATATTTCTTTACCAAAACCTTATAGCGCGCCTTTAACTCATCTTGGCTCACAGGGGGCTTCAGGTCGAGCAAGGCAAAGGCTTTGCGCTCTTCCCATTCATATTGGGCAATGTCATCTTCGGGCTCATTTTTAAAGCTGCCATCTTGGTTGAAAAAGCCAAAATCATCCTTAAAGCCAGCCCCGCCTGCACCGCGCCCGTTTTTAAAGGTGCCAAAATTCCAGCTTGGGCGATCCCATGTGTAATCTTTGCGCATGTCGCGTTCAATATCGGCTGTGTTCATACCTTCATAGTAATTCCAGCGTTTATTATATTCACGCACATGATCAAGGCAGAAGTGATGGTAATTGCGCAAAGTATCGCGCGATTTTGGGGCTTTAAACTCGCCATAGTCCTCGCAATCGGGCCACGCACATTTTGGCGTGTCCGGGTCAATCTCGTTTTCTGGCTCTTCCCAGAAACGGCTATTGAAGCGAAGATCACTTTTAAAGTTCACGACTTAAAACCCAAATATTAAAATCACCCATGGCTCATATGGGAAAGTTGCCTGTTTATAGCAAGGGAGGCAGCAATGAAAAAGGCACAAAAAAAATCCGGTGAAAGTTCTCACTCACCGGATTTTTTAAGAAGTCTCAAAAAATGATTATTTTTCGTCCGCCAGCGCACGCGCCAGGCTGGAAATCGCTTCTTGGTATTTTTCGTTGCGAATCATAGAGAAATGGCGCGAAAGCTCCAGCCCCATACGTTCGCGCGGGTTGGTTTCGCGCTGCGTTTCACCACCAACACCGTCAAAGAAAAACTCAACGGGTGTATTGAGCATACGGGCAATTTCAAACAAGCGACCTGCTGAAACACGGTTTACACCTTGCTCGTACTTATGCGCCTGCTGGTAAGTCACACCGATTCCTTTTGCAAGCTCTTGTTGCGTCAGGCCAAGCATAATGCGGCGTTCACGGATTTTTTCGCCGACAAAACGGTCTACATCATCGGCTCGTTTTTTGTTTACTATATCCGACATCGGCTTATAGCTCCCACTTAGAAATTAGTGACTCCGTTTTTAGAGTCATGAAAATGCCCTCAAAACTATTCTTTTGTTATACTCCCTTAGTATAGTATTGCAAAAAAGTTATCAAGCCTTACATTTCTTAATCTCTAAGTTGAGAAAGAGCTTCAACTATAAGGCGTTGGAAATCAACAATTTTACTAAAAAGGAAAACTAAATGTCCGTTGCTGAAAAAATGGAAGAAAAACTAAAAAAGGCGCTTAAGCCCCAGTTTTTAAAGCTTGAAGACGAATCGTTTCGTCATGCAGGTCATGCGGGTGCAAACCCACAAGGTGAAAGCCATTTCCAACTTCTAATCGTTTCAAGTGCGTTTGAGAATGTTTCGCGTGTTCAACGTCAGCGCATGGTTTATGATGTTTTAGCCGATGAAATGCAGGGTCGAGTCCATGCATTGGCCCTTAAAACACTTACCCCAAATGAGTATAAAAACACCGAATAAATACTACTGTATGCAGGTGGTGTAATTTAAAAATAAGCACATTGTATGTAAGGGAATTGACATAGGTCACATTTCACCTTAAAGTTAAAAAATACAGCCAATTGCGAGATCAATAGGGGTATTGATGGCTGTATATATATATATATATATATTAACTCTGGGGTAGTGATGACTTTATCATTGGTGAGCCGCAACGTGGTCATTTCAGGACAACGTACAAGCTTCCGTCTAGAACCGGAAATGTGGTCGGCACTTGACCATATTTGTGAAGAAGAACATACCAATTTACATACATTATGTACGTGGATTTCTGATTATAAACCGCGTTCCAACAGGACGTCGGCAATCCGTGCTTTTATTGTGGCCTATCTACGTGCACAACTGGATGGCAAGAAATCTTCTCAGCATGGGCCGAACTGTCCATGCCATAAGCAAGATGACATGAGCGAAGAGCTCTGCACCATCCTGACGCACTAAAGACTTTCCACACATAAGTGTATTTCAGAGCCTTTCTTGAATGTTCAAGTCAGGCTCTTTTTATTTGCCCACGTAATATTCAGGCCAGCGCTCTTTCACCAGTGGGCCGTTGCTATCCATCGCATGGCAACCATCAATGAGAGAGGGCTTATCGCGTTCTTCTTCAGGTAGGTTTTCCCGGCGGCGTTTAAGGGCGGGATAAAGTGTCTGATAGGTCGCTGTGGCAATGGGGGCGAGCATCTCCACCAAATGGGTGCAGCCTTTTACACCCCCCAACTTTTCACGCACACGCCTGTTCCAGCCCGGCCCGACCTGCATGCCTTTAAGCACATCAAAGGCAGGGGTGATGGTTGTGCACATGTTAAAGGGGCTATCATCAATTGAAACCGCCACATCGCGCACGATCATCTCTTCATCGACCGTGAGGCGCAGGCGCATATTATGAATAGCCTCCCCCGCCTTGATCTCGCCACGGTCCTTATTGGGGAAGGAATAGGTCTTGGTATCCACCAGATGGCCTTCCACATCAAACAGGCCGTCTTCGCGCTCATACCCGGTAAAAGAAACTTCACGGGTATGAAGATGTTTGCGTTTGGCGGGTTCTGGTAAAGGCATGGGATCACCGTTTATAGACTGCACATAATCAAACAGCCGCATCACTTATAAAAATGCGGCTGCATGACTTAAATTCTATTTTCAAATAGGCTGATATGTCAAAGGCGTCAAGCCCCTACACCGTATCCATCCCCACCTTGTACATAAGTTTCACAGGCTTGTAAGTCCTCTGCCAAGCCCTCTTGGACAGCCTGATAAAGGTCGCGCACAGAAACCATGCCAATGGGTTTTTGGCTTTCATCTACAATCGGGAGGTGACGATAGCCTTTTTCAACCATCATTTCCAAAGCCTGACCGCTCAGCGCATCGCCTGTGATTGTATCCGGGTTTGGTGTCATAATATCTGCGATTTTCGCCGTATCCGGGTCAACACTTGCCCCGACAACTTTACACATCATGTCGCGTTCCGTCACAATGCCGACAATTGCGTCCCCATCCACCACAACAAGTGCACCGATATTTTGCCCCGTCATTAAAACAGCAGCGTCGCGCACTGTTTTATCTGCCGTCATTGTTGTGCAACGGCATTCTTTAATAACATTTGGAACCAACTTCTTTTGCATTTTGTCCCTCCCTGTAGAACTACATTTGCCCTGTTCGAGCTTTTTATACATGGGAATGAAAACATATGTTTCAAATGCAATCTAGTTTTATTTCGAATTATCTAAAATTTTAACAGTCTTGAGCTGGAGAAATGCGAATCGATGTAATTTGGTTGCGTTTTCTCTCACGTACCTCAAAACGAAAGCCGAAGAAATGGAAGATTTGCCCCACATCAGGGATGCGTCTTGCTTCATGCAATAACAACCCTGCAATGGTTGCCGCCTCTTCATCAGGCAAGCGCCATTCAAATTCACGATTTAGATCACGAATGGTAACAATCCCATCTACAAAGTAAGATCCATCTGTTTGGAGCTGCACCCCTTCGACCTGATCATCATGTTCATCTTCAATATTACCGACGATTTCTTCCAAGATATCTTCCAGCGTGACAATGCCCATCACGCTGCCGTATTCATCCACCACAATGGCAAAATGTTCGCGTCTCGCGCGAAAGGCCTCAAGCTGGCCCATCAGGGATGTGGCTTCTGGAATAAACCATGTCTTACTGGCAAGCTCTTCAATATTAAGCCCAGACAAATCCCCTTTTTGTGAGCGAATAGCTCGCAGCAGGGCCTTGGCATGTAGCACACCGATAATATTATCCGGCTCATCACGATAAAGCGGGATGCGGGTATAAGGGCTATCGAGAACCTGTTCGACAATCTCTTCAGCTGGTAAGTCCACATCAATCATCACCACCCCCTTGCGGTGTGTCATAATCTCTCTGACTTCAACATCTGTGAGATCAAGGATACTGTGAAGCATGGTGCGTTCTTGGCTGACAGCGTCATCATCATCACTATCATGCAGGTTAATCGCCCCGCGCAACTCCGCCTCACTTTGCCCGCCATCTTCAGAGTTTTTAGCCCCAAAGAGTTTTAAGGTACCTGCCACAATAAACTGGATGGTCGCGATGATCGGGGCCAAAATAAAGACCAGCACGCGCATGATCGGTGCAATGCTCAAGGCCATTTTATTGGCATTTTGTAAGGCAAAAGTCTTGGGCATGATTTCAGCAAAAATTAATACCACAACCGTCATCACCAAGGTCGCCCAGACAACGCCGGTCTCGCCAAAAAGCTGGATCATCAGGCTTGTTGCCAGGGCTGAGGCTAAAATATTAACCAGATTATTCCCCAGCAAGATCGCCCCGATGAGCCGCTCTTTTGAATCAAGCAGGCGGTTTACCGTAGCTGCCCGGCTATCTTCTTCATCTTGTTCCAGCTGATGCATCAAAGGGCGCGAGGCTGCCGTCAATGCTGTTTCTGAACCAGAGAAAAAGGCCGAGAATAAAATCAGCAAAACAATCGCACATATAATAAAGGTCATAATCGCCCCTCAATTTCCAAACGTGATCAAGCTTTAGATCGTTTCAATAAGTCATCCAGATAGGTTTTCAGGTCTGCATCCTCAACCTCACGGCTGAGATAAGCCTCCCCAATGGCGCGCACAAGAACAAAGGTCACTTTGCCATCTTTAACCTTCTTGTCTTTCATCATATGCTTCATGAGCAATTCTGCCGTCCAGTCCTGACAGGGCAAAGAAGACAGATCAACCGGCATACCAAGCGAGACCAAGTGTTTTTTCAAACGCTCGCCATCTTCTGGCGCACATAGGCCCTGTTGTGCACAAAATTCAAAGGCCATGACCATCCCGATGGAAACCGCCTCACCATGCAACAGGTCCCCGCCATAGCCGCATTCTTTTTCCAGCGCGTGACCAAAGGTGTGACCAAGGTTTAACAAGGCACGCACGCCGCCTTCTTTTTCATCTTGGGCCACCACATTGGCTTTGGCTGCACAGCTTTTTAAAATGGCTTCACGGCGCAATTCCTGATCACCATCGATCAAGGCCTGCCCGTTTTCTTCCAGCCATGCAAAAAACTCAGCATCGCCCAACAGGCCGTATTTCACCACCTCGGCATAACCTGCCAGCAATTCCCGCTTTGGCAAGCTATTGAGGCTTTGGGTATCAATCAAGACGAGGCGGGGTTGATGAAAGGCCCCGATCAGGTTTTTACCCGCCTTGGCATTAATCCCTGTTTTGCCCCCAACGGAGCTATCAACTTGTGACAAAAGGGTTGTCGGTACCTGAATAAAATCAATCCCACGCAACAAGGCACTGGCAGCAAAGCCTGTGATATCGCCAATAACGCCGCCACCAAGGGCCACGAGGCTGGTGCCACGCTCAATACCCATGGCTAAGATATCTTCGAGCAGCTTTTCAAAGTTTGAAATACTTTTTGTGGCTTCACCTGCGGGTAAAACCACGCTTTCACAAGATAGGCCCGCGTCTTCTAAAAAACCACAAAGTTTATCAAGATAAAGCGGGGCCACATTGCTATCGCTCACAATCACAACCCGTTTGCTTTTTAATAAAGGCGCAAACAGCTCACCAGCTTTTTCAAGCACATTGGGGCCACAGACAATGTCATAGCTGCGCTCATCAAGGTCCACATGAAGGGTATTTTGTTGTGTTGTCATTCTATTTGCTCAATTTTTTCAATGTCGTAATCACGCGGCTAACCGTTGCATCCAGCGCTTCATCTTTTGTTTCTACCGTAATATCAGCCATAGCATAGACCGGATAACGCTCATCCACCAATTTGCGCAAGACCTTTGCCGGATTGCCTTGGTTTAAAAGCGGGCGGTGTTTACGCCCTGTTGTGCGTTTAATCAGCACCTCCACATCGGCCTTTAACCACAGGCATGTGCCTGTTTCCTCAATCAGCTTGCGGGTTTCATCATTCATAAAAGCCCCCCCGCCTGTTGCGAGAATGCAGGGCTCACCTTCCAAGATGCGTTTAATCACGCGGCGCTCGCCATCGCGAAAGGCCGCTTCGCCATATATTTCGAAGATATCAGCCACGCAGCAGCCTGCGGCCTCTTCAATTTCACGATCTGCATCAACAAAGGGGACACCATAATGTGCTGCTAGATTGCGCCCGATGCAGGACTTCCCTGCCCCCATCAGCCCCACAATTACAAGGGAATTCCCTTTGGGCAGGGGGAGTTTTTTTTGTTTATTTGGCACGTTTGTCCGTTTCCGAAAAAAGATTTATTTTCACGATTTTGTCCTACTTTAATTAAGATTTTATATTTTCGTAAGTAGAATTCTTCATAGATTGCGTTGAAACTGTCTCAAGAGACGGTTAGACTGCGCTCCAACGTTCGTTTTTACCATGATGAAATAGATAAATACGCCATGAAGGCTTTTTCAAAATTCCTACTCATACTCGTCCTGCTCACCCTTGGGGGAGCTGGTGTTTTCTTGGCAACGTGGGATATCCCTGCGCCAACGGCCCCGGTGACCAAAAAGATTTCTGACGACCGTTTTCCAAGATAAAAAACATGCGTTCATTTATTAAAGCCTCGCTCGCCGCCACGCTCCTTTTTGGATGTGCCAGCACCGTATATGCTCAAGACAACGCACCGCGCACCCTAGCCCCGCGCACGTTAAGCCCTGTGGGTCAAGCGCCAACGGTCGTGCCCTCTGTTACCCCCGTTCCGGTAAAAACCATTTCAGGCGGAATTAACGTACAGTCCCTTGATCAGGTGAATAAAGAAGCTTTGGGTGTGCTCAGCGGCAGTAAGGCTTTTGCCTCTACCATGTGGTCGGGGACCAATCGCCCGTTTGTGGAAAACCTGCTGGAAACATTGCCCGCGCGCCCCTCAGCGCCTTATTTGCGCATTTTACAGCGCCGCTTATTATTAAGTGCAGCCCAGCCGCCACAAGGGGTGAGCGCACAAAAATCGCTTTTATCCATTCGCGCAGCCAAGCTTGCGGAAATGGGCCAGACAAATGATGTGATTTCCCTCATCAAAAGTGCCCCACAAAATGAACGCAACAACGATCTTGCCATTTTAGAAACAGAAGCCCTGTTGCTAAATAACAAAATTTCAGACGCTTGCTCACTCGCCTCAAGTAATTTTTCAGCCAATCAAGATACTTTCTGGGTCAAGACCATGGCCTTTTGCCGCATGCTGGCAAAACAAAATGATCAAGCCATGTTGTCCTTATCCCTGTTACAAGACAGTGGCGATAATGATCCTGTCTATTACGACCTGATGAATTCCTTAAATGCAGGCGAGCGCGGCCATGTAAAAAGCCTGCCCGCCGCAAAACCGCTTGAGCTCGCCCTCATTAGCGCAAGCAAGGCGATTTTATCAAAAGAAGTCCGTGCCTCTGATGACCCGAACATGTTGAGCCTTCTCACCAAGGCCGGGGACATTTACGCCATTCAAAAAGCGGTTGAAGCAAATCTTGCCAGTGTTGATTTCCTGCGCGAAACCTTTAAGCGCATTAAATTTTCCGATAAAGAACTTGCCGATGCGCTTAGCTCTGCACAAAGCCTTGAGCCCTTAAAAGCCCAAGCCTTGCTCTATCAAGTCAGTGCCAAGCCTAATCAACTAGCTGTTATTCGCACAGAAACCATATCTCTTGCCCTTGATTTGGCAAAAAAGAACGGGACTTTCTTTAGCATTGCGCGTCTTTATCGCCCGATGATCTCTAATTTAGCACGCAGCATCGACCTTTTATGGTTTGCCCCCAAAGCCATGCGCGCCTTACTTGCCGCAGGGGATTGGGAGAGTGCAAAAGCGTGGTTTCTCATGCTAAGAAACGCCGCCTTTACTGATGTGCAAGCAGCTAAAAGCTGGACAGATGTACGCCCACTCGCTGTTTTTGCTGGTTTTGATGTGGCTCCCCAAGCGGTCAATCAAGCCCTTGCGGGTTGGTGGAAAGCCCAAGCCGAAACACCACAATCTTTTGCCCGTGCCAATCGCCTCTTTAGTGTGGCAGACGGCTTAGGCTTGGTCGTTTCTGACCAACTTTGGCTGTCTTTAATGCAAGGCCCGAAACTTGCCATGGGCCAAGCGCCAAAGGCCGGAATTTGGCTGAAGATGAATAAAGCTGCCATGGCAGGTCGCCTTGGCGAAACGGTTTTGCTCGCCCTTCATGGTTTAGGCCATGAAAAAACAGCCAATATGGATAGCAACTATCTGCGTGATGCGCTTTTTGCCCTGCGTTCTGTTGGGCTGGAGCGTGATGCCCGCGCGGTTGCGGTTGAAACGTCCTTGCAGGCTGGTTTCTAATTAATGAAATCCTCGCGTCACATCACTTCGTTTTTACAAATGATGTCGGTGGAACGAGGTGCGGCGCAAAACACGCTGGATAATTATCGCCGCGACCTTGAAAAGCTTGAAGCCTATCTGGTTAAAAAATCCCAACGCATAGAAACCGCGACGACCGAAGATTTACGCGGGTTTATCAAAGTCATTCATGACAGTGGCTATGCCCCGCGCACAGCCGCGCGCCGCCTTTCAGCCATGAAACAGTTTTTTAAGTTTATGTATGGCGAGCGCCTGCGCCAAGATGACCCAGCAGCCAGCCTTGATACGCCAAAGCTTGGGCGCACACTGCCCAAATTCCTCACCGAAGAAGAAGTCGATGAGCTGTTAAATGAGACTAAAAAGGACAATTCACCCAAAGGCCTGCGTCTTTCTGCCATGCTGGAAATTCTCTATGCTTGTGGCTTGCGCGTTTCTGAACTGGTCGGCTTGCCCCTTTCTGCCTTTACCCGCCAGACAGGAATGTTGATTGTCACAGGTAAAGGCAATAAAGAACGCATGGTGCCGCTGACCAAAGCCGCCATTGATGCGGTTGACCTTTATATACAAGAACGACATGAGTTCCTGCGCGAAGGCCAAGAAAGCACATGGCTCTTTCCATCACGCAGCGCCAAAGAAGGCCATGTTTCACGCGCGACTTTTGATAAAGAACTGCGCTCTATGGCCATTAAGGCAGGCATCACCAAAAAAGTTTCTCCCCACGTTATTCGCCATTCTTTTGCCAGCCATCTGCTGGACCGTGATGTGGATTTACGCAGCCTGCAACTGATGCTTGGTCATGCCGATATTTCCACCACCACCATCTATACCCATATGATTGGCGAGCGTGAAAAACAACTGGTGCTCAATAAGCACCCACTGGCGGCATTATTTAATCCCGATGATGAATAACAGCTCCGCTTCAAAGCCTTAGTTACCATAGTAACATTTGCAACTTCATTTTATCAAAAAACACTTGTGCGGTGCGTCTTCGCAATGCACAATCCTTTTCAGATTCGAGAGCTGCCTTTTATGGCTCCCTTTTAAGAACAATGGAAACGTTTAGATATGACCAAACCAGCTAAGAAGTTTTTTGAGCCCCTCGCCATTGGTGCACCTGAGCCTTATCGTGAAATTCCGGTGAAGCTGGAACGTATGGTTCACTTCTTCCCACCGCACATGGAAAAAATGCGCGCCAAAGTGCCGGACATGGTCAAAAAAGTAGACGTGATCCTTGGTAACCTTGAAGATGCCATTCCTATGGATGCCAAAGAAGAAGCCCGCGCTGGCTTCATCGAAGTGGCAACAAGCACAGATTTTGGCTCAACGTCTTTATGGACACGTGTGAACTGCCTGAACTCACCATGGTTCCTTGATGATGTGACAGAAATTGTTGCAGCCGCTGGTGATAAGCTCGACGTTTTGATGTTGCCAAAAGTGGAAGGTCCTTGGGACATTCACTATGTGGATCAACTTCTGGCTCAGCTTGAAGCCAAACATGGCGTTAAAAAGCCGATCATGATCCATGCTATTTTGGAAACAGCACTGGGTGTGGAACAGGTTTCTGAAATTGCGGCAGCAAGCCCACGTATGCACGGTATGAGCCTTGGCCCTGCTGATTTGGCGGCTTCACGCGGTATGAAAACAACACGCGTTGGCGGTGGTCATCCGTTCTACGGCGTTTTGGAAGATGCCACTGAAGAAGGCGCTGCACGTACTTTGTATCAACAAGATTTGTGGCACTTCACTGTTGCGAAAATGGTTGATGCCTGTCAGTCAAACGGCATTAAAGCCTTTTACGGTCCCTTTGGTGATTTCTCTGATAACGAGGCTTGTGAAGCACAGTTCCGTAATGCGTTCTTGCTTGGTTGTGTGGGCGCATGGTCGCTTCACCCTAAACAGATCGACATTGCGAAAAAAGTCTTCTCACCAGATGTTGAAGAAGCCAAATTCGCCATTCGCATTATCGAAGCCATGCCAGATGGCACAGGCGCTGTCATGATTGATGGTAAAATGCAGGATGATGCCACATGGAAACAAGCCAAGGTGATCGTTGACCTTGCCAAACAGGTTGCGGCAAAAGACCCTGACTTGGCAGAGGCTTACGGTCTTTAATCTGACCACTTCGTTTCTTTTAAAAGGCTCGAAAGTTTTACTTTCGGGCCTTTTGTTTGCCTTTTAATTGAAATCCAAAACAAACAGTGGTATTGCCAGTATCAATTAATATAAGAAACCACTAAAAAACGATAAGTTGGCGCGCTATGAATATGAACGAGCATAACCACACTCCCCCCTCATTTAGCCTGTCTGACTGGTTTGCCAGATACGGGGAATTGTTCCACCCGTTTTCCCATTCCACCCATATCCAGCGCCACCGTGCAAAAATCATCGCCAGCCGCGTCGGCCTGCTTTCACTGTTTTTTGCCATCACGGTCCCCCTGTGGAGCATTCTGGATTATTACGCCTTTCAATGGCCTTATTGGGGCTTGCTTGTTTTATTGCGCCTGTGTTCAGCGGTTATCTTCTTTTCTTTATATCGTTTACATAGCGCCTTTCGGGATATGCAAAATGCCTACCTGCTCTTGGGCGGCATGCTATCTATCCCACCGATCTTCTATCTGATTTCCCAACCCTTCTTGGTCAATCTTGAGCTTTCTGCACTGGGTAGTGTGCTTTCAAGCATCTACACTTTCCTGCCCTTTATTGTGGTTGCGGGCTTAAGCATCTTTCCGCTAACCGCGCTTGAAACCCTGCTTGCGGGTGTCTCTGTGCTTATTGTGGTGATCATTGGTGCTGCTCAACAGCCCGCCTTTGATTTGGCAAGCTTTATCAATGTCACTTGGTTGATGTTTGTGGTTCTTGGGGTCTCTGTCTTTTCAGGGATGAGCCAGCTGCATTATATGATCTCCTTGATCAATCAGGCTTCTAAAGATTCCCTCACAGGTGCTTATACACGGCGCTCAGGTGAAGAGTTTCTCGATCTTCAGTTTCGCATTTCATCGCGCACCCACACGCCTTTAACCCTGATGTTTATTGATATTGACCATTTTAAAGAGATTAATGACAACCATGGTCATGAACGCGGGGACCGTGCCTTAAAACAAATCTCAACCCAGCTTTTTAAATGCCTGCGTCGCAGTGACCAGCTGATCCGTTGGGGCGGTGAAGAATTCGTCATCATTTTGCCCAATACATCGTGTGAGCATATCACCACCGTTACTGAGCGCATCAGAGAACATAAATTTGGCGAAAGACCTGATGGCACCCCCATGACAGCCAGTATCGGCATTTGTGAGCTGCAAAAAGACAAATGTTTGGATTGGCTGGAAATGGTCGAAAAAGCGGATGAGCGTATGTATAAAGCCAAACAGTCTGGGCGAAACAAATCATACGGCCCCCAAACTGAGCAAAATATCGAAAATTTCATCGCTTAAGATCAGTAAAAACCAAAGCATGGGTTTAAAGGCGCTGAAAAATAACCATTTGCGGTTCAGCAAAATAATTGCTATGACCCGAAGAACTCTTTTTGCATTGCACAATAATATTAATTTATTGAGGTTCCCCCTATGTTTCAGCTTGTCTCCAAGGCATCCGCAAATGCGCGCGTGGATATCTTATCCGGTTTAACCGTCGCGCTTGCCCTTGTTCCAGAAGCTGTTGCATTCGCATTTGTTGCTGGTGTTCATCCCCTTGTTGGCCTTTATGCAGCCTTTATGGTTGGCCTCATCACGGCTGTTTTTGGCGGTCGTCCGGGTATGATCAGTGGTGCAACCGGCGCCTTGGCTGTTGTTATGGTTGCCCTTGTTGCCCAGCATGGGGTGGAATATCTCTTTGCAACCGTGGTGTTGATGGGTGTTTTACAGGTGATTGCCGGTGCGCTGCATCTGGGTAAATTCATCCGCCTTGTCCCTCATCCGGTTATGCTTGGCTTTGTCAACGGTTTGGCAATTGTGATCTTTTTGGCCCAGCTCGGTCAGTTTAAAGTTGAAGATATCACAGGCAACCTTGAATGGATGAGCGGAGAGCCCTTATACCTGATGCTTGGCCTTGTGGCTGTGACCATGGCTATCATTAAATATCTACCTAAATTCACAACCCTGATCCCCGCACCCCTAGCAGCCATTGCGGTGGTTTCTTTAGCAGTGATCTATGGCGGGCTTGATACGCGCACGGTTGGTGATATGGCAAGCATTGCAGGCGGTTTGCCTGAGTTCCATATTCCGGCTGTCCCGTTTAGTCTGGAAACGTTTTATATCATCCTGCCTTATGCAGTGATCCTTGCTGCTATCGGCCTGATTGAATCGCTTTTGACCCTTACCCTTGTGGCAGAACTTACCGAAACACATGGTCGTGCTTCTAAAGAATGTATCGCCCAAGGTGCAGCCAATGTTGCAACAGGCTTCTTTGGCGGCATGGGTGGTTGCGCTATGATCGGTCAATCCATGATCAATGTGAATTCAGGTGGTCGCGGGCGCTTGGCAGGTATTTCAGCCGCCTTGTTCTTGCTTTCCTTCATCCTGTTTGCCTCCTCCCTCATTGAACAAATTCCACTGGCTGCGCTGGTTGGTGTCATGTTCATGGTTGTGGTTGGCACGTTTGAATGGAGCTCACTGCGCATTTTAAACAAAATTCCACGCACGGATGCCTTTGTTCTCATTTTGGTATCCGGTGTCACCGTGATTAGTGATCTCGCGATTGCAGTTATTGTTGGGGTGATTGTTTCTGCCCTTGTCTTTGCCTGGAAAGCTGCCAAACGCGTTGATGTCACAACCAAGATTTTGCCCAATGGCTCTAAAGTCTATCAACTTCATGGTCCGCTGTTTTTTGGTTCCATCACCAGCTTTAAAGAGCTGTTTGACCCCAAAAATGACCCGGATGATGTGGTGATTGATTTCGTAGAATCGCGCGTGTGGGATCACTCCGGCCTTGAAGCCATTGATGCCTTGGCGGAACGTTACTTAAAAGCAGGCAAACAGCTGCATCTGCGCCACCTGAGCCCTGATTGTCAGGTTCTCTTGGAAAAAGCAGGTGATATGGTGGAAATCAACGTGATTGAAGACCCTTTATATGGCCTTGCCGTTGATTACCCGAGCGAAAAAGAACTCCCCATTAGCGATCATATTACACCGACAAAAGCAGCTGATACTTAAAAAGCTTGCATTCTCAAAGCCGCTGGCGCAAAAAGATGTCAGCGGCTTTAAAGTCGTTGTCTTTGCGAACAGTTAATTTGCACCTGAGGATTTTATGCATACGTATCTTGATTTTGAAAAACCGATTGCCGAATTAGAAGGTAAAATCAAGGAATTGCGCCATGTAAGCGCTTCCGGCGAGGAAATCAATATCGCTGAAGAAGTCAGCCGTTTGCAAAATAAAGCAGAAAAGCTTCTGCAAAACACTTATTCCAAGCTTACACCTTGGCAGAAAACGCAAGTTGCGCGCCATCCTGAGCGCCCTCATACATCTGATTATATTGAAAATCTGATTGAAGATTTCACCCCTTTGGCGGGCGATCGTCTTTATGCAGAAGATTGCGCCATCATTGGTGGCTTGGGCCGCTTTGAAGGTCATAGCGTTGTGGTCATGGGCCATGAAAAAGGCAACAGTACCGAAACCCGTGTAAAACATAATTTCGGCATGGCAAAGCCTGAGGGCTATCGCAAAGCCCAGCGCTTGATGGATATGGCAGAACGTTTCAACCTGCCGATTGTGACTTTTGTGGATACCGCAGGGGCCTTTCCCGGTGCGGATGCAGAAGAGCGCGGACAATCTGAAGCCATTGCTCGCTCAATTGAAAAATGCCTACAGGTTAAAGTGCCCTTTACCTCTATCGTTATTGGTGAAGGCGGTTCTGGCGGGGCCATTGCCATTGCCTGTGCCAATGATATCTACATGCTGGAACATTCCATCTATTCGGTGATCTCACCAGAAGGCTGCGCATCAATCTTGTGGCGTTCTAACGATTATACAGAATCTGCGGCAGATGCGCTTAACATCACCGCGCAAGACCTGCATCGTCTGGCTGTTATTGATGATGTCATTCCTGAGCCTCTTGGCGGGGCTCATCGCAGCTTGGATGATACCTTTGATGCGGTTCGCAAAGTTATTGATACATCCATTCGTGAACAGCTCACCCATGATGGTGGTGTTTTAAAAGCGCGCCGTCGCGAGAAGTTCCTCGCCATGGGTCGTGCAGGTGTTGCTTAATCGCAATTCACCAACTGGTCATAATGTTCGTAAATCACTTGCTCTTCACTCTTGATACGTTGTGTTAAGAGTGCAAGAAGCTCTGTGAAATCGGCCTCAAACTCTGCATGATCATTTACATTTTCGTATTTTGCAAAAAAAGCTAATGCTTTTTCTGTGACTTCCATGATGTCAGCTAAAAACAAATCCACTGTTTTACCAAGGTTTTCATCTGTTTTTGCAGCTTCAACCAGTACCGGGTAAAGCTCGGCATCTTCGCGCTGTAAATGCATCAACAAGCCGGACTTTGCCGCCATCAGCTGTTCTTTGCCCTCAGGCGTATTAACACCAAAGAGCATGACCTCGCTTAAGGTATGAGCGATATTAAGATGTTCGGCTTTTAAGATTCTAATGAGATTTGACATAGTTCTAATCTAGTTACTCTCGTCTCTTATCACAAGTCTGCACCAACAGCTTGTTTAATATTTTCAAAGCCATCGCGCTTAAGATGCTCAACCAAACCGCGGTTGATCTCACCAACCAGTTCCAACCCACCATAAACAAGGGCAGAATAGAGCTGCACGAGTGAAGCGCCTGCGCGAATTTTGGCATAGGCCTGATCTGCATTTGAAATACCGCCAACCCCGATTAAGGGGAAACGCCCATCAACCAGTTTGGCAATTTCTTTAAGCACTTGTGTGGAAGGTTCAAACAACGGCTGACCACTTAGGCCACCGCCTTCGCCTTTATCAGCACTTGTTAAACTCTCAGGACGCTCAATCGTGGTGTTGGAAACGATCATCCCGTCAATACCAGTTTGCAAAGCCACATCCACAATATCAGCCTTATCTTCATCTGTCAGGTCAGGCGCAACTTTTAACAATAACGGCGCTTTACCTTGGGGTACCGTTTCGTTTCTCGCAACCAAAACCGCATTGAGCAAAGCCGCCAGTTGATCCTTACTTTGCAAGGCACGCAGGCCCGGTGTGTTGGGTGATGACACATTCACCACAAGATAATCAGAAAGACCTGCCAAGGCTTTTGTCCCGGCAACATAATCAGCCGCGGCGTCTTCTTGGGTTTTATTTTTGCCAAGGTTCGCCCCGACAATCCCGTTTCGCGCACGTGATTTTAAGCGCGCAGCCACCGCCTCAAGCCCTTCATTATTAAAGCCCATGCGGTTGATGACAGCTTGGTCATCACTAAGGCGAAACAGGCGCGGTTGTGGGTTGCCCGGTTGGGCGATAGGTGTGACAGAGCCAATTTCAGTAAAGCCAAACCCTTGGCCTAAAATCGCATCTGGCACTTCTGCATTTTTATCAAAACCTGCAGCCAAGCCAACGGGATTTTTGAAATCCATTCCCCATAAGCTTTGGGCCAAGATAGGGTCTATCACGGCTGGTGTTTTTGGAAGAAGGCCGTTTTTTAACGCCGTAATGGCAAGCCCATGGGCCTTTTCAGGTGAGACCAAACGCAACAAAGGACCAGCTAAAGCATAAAGACCCATAACGACACTTCCTTTTTTATCAATACTTCCTTGGCGCGGACCTTATAGAAAACCACACCAAAGGGCAATTGCAACTTAGCGTTTGCGCCATTTATCCACACGTTTTTGCGCTTGTTCACGATCAAATCGGCTCATACGTTCATCCATCTCTGCAAGTGCAACTGTGGGGTCAAAACGCGGATCTTCTGCGCGCACCAATGCAGCGTTACGGTTTGACAGTAAAAACCATTTGTAAGCTTCGATAAAATTTTCACCGCGCTCCCAGCCATCACGATAAGCAATGCCTAAAAAATATTGCGCGCGTGCATCGCCTTTGGTTGCGGATTTGCGAAACCATTTCATCGCGGCTGGCAGGTTATTTTCAACACCTTGGCCATTCATATAAAGCTGGGCCAACTTATATTGTGCGCCAGCGTGCTGGCCTTTACTGGCTGCAACCCTGTACCATTTTTGCGCATTTAAAAAATCGGTGCGCTGCTTTTCATAATATATTCCCAGCTTATACTGGGCATCAGGATTGCCTTTTTTTGACTGGCTTTTCCAGTATTTGATCTTTTGTTGCTGGTCCATTTCCACTTCGGCCAGCAGGGCTGCTTCTTCCCAGTTTTTACCGACCACATAACCAATCACGGTTATGAGCGATAGCCCAAGGGCGAGCATGTACAAAAGTCGTTTCATCGGCTTTTTTCTTCTTCAAATTTATTTTAAAAGCATCTTTCTTGATGTTTTTATCAGCTTCTCCCTATTTTCGTCACAAAAAAACGATAAATAGCTGTTTGAAAGTGAAAGCGCGTTTGCATTGGCGGATGTGAAAAGCTATGTTATCGCAACGATTTTGAATTATTTAGGAATAAGTGCCGTGGCTGAAGAAGACGCTTCCGTAAGCAATCTTTTTAAAGAAATTGATGAAGAACTGCGCCAAGACAAAGCAACTCTGCTTTGGAAGCAATATGGTAACACGTTAATTGCGGCTATTGTCGCAGTGATCATTGCGGTTGGGGGCTATGAAGGCTGGAAAGCTTATGACCTTGATAACCGTCAGGTTCTTGGGGATCAATATGCCTCTGCCCTTGATCTGGCACGCAAAGATAATTTTGCCGATGCTTCTAAGGCCTTTCAAGAGCTAGCTGGTCAAGGTGGTCTGGGCTATGGCACATTGGCACGCCTGCAAGAAGCGGGACTTCTGGCACGCGAGAATAAATATCAAGAGGCATCAAACGCCTATTTCCTAATTGCGCAAAATGGCGAGATTGACCCGGTCTTTCGCGACATGGCCCTGATCTTGGGCGCGCTTAACGGCCTTGATGTTTTAGATGCTCAAGACATTATTCAACGCCTTGATCCACTTGTGGGTGGCACAAACCCGTGGCGCCACAGTGCAAAAGAAATTCAGGCTTATGCCCAAGCCAAAGCTGGCAATGGGGCAAAAGCAGCTGAGTTGATGAAAAATCTGGCTGAAGATGCAAGTGCGCCTCCCGGTGTGCGCCAACGCGCCAATGAATTTGCCCAAGCTTACGCAAACTAAAGATTTATGATGATGAACTTCATGAAACAGACGGAGACCCAAAAGATGATACGCCGTTTATTTATGGCTGGCCTGTGCGTCGTCTCTCTTAATGGATGTAGCGATATGTGGTTTGGCGAGATCGAAGCCCCGCCCCTACCGGGTGAGCGCATCTCTGTGCTGCTTCATGAGCGCAATATCAAACCGGACCCTGAGCTTGAAAATGAAGCTATTTTGCTGCCCCCACCGGCAACAAACCTGAGCTGGCCCCAAGCTGGTGGTTTTGCCAGCCATGCCATGCATCACATTGCCGTCGCGCCAAACATTGCTAAAGCCTGGCGCACATCAGTGGGTTCTGCCTCTGATGATTCAGAACGTATTGTGGCCCAACCGGTTGTGGCAGCAGGCAAAATCTTTACCGTAGATTCTGAAAACCTTGTAAGTGCTTTTAATGCAGAGACAGGGGAGAAGATTTGGGAGCTGGAGCTTACACCGGAACATGAAGATGACGGTCATATCACAGGTGGTCTTGCCTATGATAATGGTCGCCTTTATGTGGCAACGGGCTTTGCCCTGTTGTTTGGTATTGATGCAAATTCCGGTCAGACCCTTTGGGTCACAAAAACCGATGCGCCCATGCGCGCCGCCCCAACCGGGCGCGGCAATCGCGTTTTTGTAATTAACCTGAATAACGAACTGATTGCCTATGACGGTCGCACAGGTGAAAAACTGTGGAACCATAAAGGTATTTCTGAAACCGCCAGTATCCTTGGCGGGGCAAGCCCTGCTGTAGACCAAGGTGTTGTGGTTGCCGCCTTTTCATCAGGTGACATTGTTGCTTTGAAAGTTGAAAACGGTCAGGCCATTTGGACGGAAAGCCTGAGTGGCGCGCGCCGTGTTGATGCAATCTCCGCCCTTACTGCCATTCGTGGACGCCCCATTATTGATCGGGGTCGTGTTTATGCGATTTCCAACTCCGGTAGTTTCACAAGCATTGACTTAAAGACCGGACGGCGTTATTGGTCCAAAGAAATTTCCAGTCAGGAAACACCCTGGATTGCGGGTGACTATCTTTTTGTTGTCACACCAAACGCAGAATTGTTGTGCGTAAACCGGATGGATGGTCGCATTCATTGGGTCACTACACTGCCGCGTTGGGAAGACCCGGAAGAGCGCAAAGGTAACCTGACTTGGAGTACACCGATTTTAGTATCTGATCGACTGATTGTTGCGGGTAGTAACGAGGAAGCTTATTCCTTCTCTCCTTACACGGGTGAAATCTTGGGTCGTGTAGAAATGCCGGACAAGATCATTGTGCCACCACTGGCAGCCAATGGCTCTTTGTTCTTCCTATCAGACGGTGCAGATTTGGTTGCATACCGCTAACCCGCTTTTTTGCAGGTTAAAAAACGAAGTTTAGGATTTAATGTCATGCCCTTTACCGTGGCAATTGTTGGTCGCCCCAATGTGGGGAAATCGACCCTGTTTAACCGTCTTGTCGGCAAGAAGCTGGCTATTGTTGATGATACCCCCGGTGTCACACGCGATCGCCGCGAAGGAACAGGGCGCATTGGTGATCTGGACTTTAAGGTCATTGATACAGCAGGCCTTGAAGAAGCCTTTGATGATTCCCTTGAAGCACGCATGCGTGAACAGACCGAGCTTGCCCTTGATGAAGCGGATATGACCCTCTTCATGATTGATGCACGTGCAGGGGTGACCCCGCTTGATGAGCATTTCGCTGATTGGCTGCGCGAGCGCAATAAAGACGTGGTGCTGCTTGCCAATAAATGTGAGGGCAACAAGGCGGATAATGGCATTTACGAAGCTTACGGCCTTGGCCTTGGCGACCCCTATCCATTTTCAGCTGAACATGGCGTAGGCATGAGCAATGTCTATGATGCGCTTCAGCCAGCCTATGACAAATGGTGTGAAGATAATGCTGAACTTCTTGAAGAAGAAAAGCTTCTCGCCCAAGTCCAAACACGTACCATCATCACCGAAGATGGGGAAGAAATCGAAGAACAGGATTTCTCAAAATCACCTTTGCAAGTTGCCATTGTTGGACGCCCAAATGTGGGTAAATCCACCCTGATCAACCAATTGCTGGGCACTGAGCGCCTGCTCACCGGGCCAGAAGCCGGGATCACGCGCGATTCCATCGCCCTTGATTATGAAGTTGACGGGCGCAAGATCAAGCTGATCGATACAGCAGGTATGCGCCGTCGCACCAAAGTAAATGAAAAGGTTGAAACATTATCAGCGGCCGATTCTCGCCGTGCTATTCGTTTTGCCCAGATCGTCTGTCTGGTTTTGGATTCTAACGTCATGCTGGAAAAGCAGGACTTGGTCATTGCCAAAGAAACCATTGATGAAGGCCGCGCGCTTGTTATTGTTTGTAACAAGTGGGATGACGTTAAAAATCGCAAGGAAGTACTGCAAAAACTATCTGACCGTATGGAAACCTCCATGCCACAGGTGCGCGGTATTCCGGTGATTACGCTATCGGCTAAAACGGGTAAAGGTACCGATCGTCTCTTTCCGGCGATCTTTGATCTTTATGAAAGCTGGAATGCACGGGTGCCAACAGGCCAACTTAACCGCTGGCTTGAACAAATGACAGAGATGCACCCGCCGCCTTTGTCTTCAGGTCGTCGCTTGCGCCTGCGCTATATGACACAAGCCAAAACGCGCCCGCCGACGTTTGTGATTTTTGCCAATAAACCGGGGGACCTTCCCGGCTCGTATCTGCGTTATCTTTCAAATAGTATCCGTGAGGATTTTGATATTCAAGGCGTGCCGATCCGGGTGATGTTGCGCAAAGGCGATAACCCTTATGAGCATAAAAAGAAAAAACGCTAAGACGTTTTAACAAGAACCCCGCACTTGATGCGGGGTTACTTATTTTGATATTGTTTTTCAATCTAAATAGGGAAACAGTGCGCACATGGAAAAGTTCCGTCAAAAATTACGTGACCTACATTATGGTGATTCAAAAACATCGCTGTATTTTCGTTATGCGTTGCTAACCTTTGATGTGGTGACCATCAGCTTTTTCATTGTCGCTTCCATGATTGAGCATAATGAGACTTTCCTGATCATAGATTACGCCATCGCGGTTGTTCTCATTATTGATTATTTCGCCCGTATGCTGGCAGCTAATCGGCCTTTGCGCTTTATATTTAAGCCCATGAATTTGGCTGATCTGGTGGTTATCGGCACCCTGCTTGCCCCCTTATGGATTGAGAATTTCGCTTTTTTACGGGTCGTGCGGGCTTTACGTTTATTGCGCTCTTATCACGTCCTTAAAGACTTCAGGGATCAGTTCAGCTTCTTTCGTGAGCATGAACAGGTTTTGATGAGCATCCTAAACCTGATGGTCTTCATCTTCTTTGTTACAGCCCTTGTCTATGTGTTTGAAGTTGAGCAAAACGAGCAAATTAATACCTATATTGATGCGCTCTATTTCACCGTCACCACACTCACAACAACAGGCTTTGGCGATATCACGCTTGAAGGTTCCATGGGGCGTATGCTCAGTGTGATCATTATGGTCTTTGGCATTTCCCTGTTCTTGCGCCTTGTGCAGACCATCTTTCGCCCTTCAAAAGTTAACTACACCTGCCCTACCTGTGGCCTGATGCGCCATGAACCCGATGCGGTCCATTGCAAACATTGCGGCGTAATTCTCAACATCAAAAACGCCGGTGATGTCGTATAAAATCAATTTAAGAGCTTACTTATTAAGTTCCTGAATGGCGCGATCAATACCATCAAGGGTCAAGCCGAACATACGATCACTCATCAATTGTTTGATCATCTGGATAGACATGGTATGGCGCCACCAGTTTTGTGGCACAGGGTTGATCCAGACCGCATGGGGGTAGACTTCCAACACACGTTCCATCCACACAGCCCCAGCTTCTTCATTCCAATATTCCACCGCCCCACCGGGGTAACTGATTTCATACGGGCTCATGGAGGCATCACCCACAAAGATGACCTTATAATCACTGGGGTAGGTATGAAGCACATCCCACAATGGGATCACATCATTATGGCGGCGTTTATTGTCTTTCCACACCCCTTCATAGATGCAGTTATGGAAATAGAAATATTCAAGATGCTTAAATTCTGAACGGCACGCTGAAAACATCTCTTCACAGACTTTGATATGGTCATCCATGGACCCGCCCACATCAAAGAACAATAAGACCTTCACCGCATTATGGCGCTCTGCCACCATCTTGATATCTAAAAACCCCTTATGGGCGGTTGATTTAATGGTGTCATCCAGATCAAGCTGGGTCTGTGCACCAGACCTTGCAAATTTCCGCAGGCGACGCAGCGCCACCTTGATATTGCGCGTGCCCAGCTCCACCTGATCATCAAGATTTTTAAACTCGCGCTTATCCCAGACCTTAACCGCACGGCGATTGCGCGATTCTTTTTGTCCAATGCGAATGCCTTCAGGATTATAGCCATAAGCGCCAAACGGCGACGTCCCTGCCGTCCCAATCCATTTACTGCCGCCTTGATGGCGTTTTTTCTGTTCTTCCAGACGTTTTTTCAACGTCTCCATCAATTTATCCCAACCGCCAAGGGACTCAATCTGCGCCTTTTCCTCATCACTAAGCAAACGCTCAGCCATCTTGCGCAGCCATTCTTCAGGGATTTCTTGGGTTTCCCCACCTTCAGCAGGCTCCAATCCTTTAAACACATGACCAAAGACGCGATCAAATTTATCCAGATGGCGCTCATCCTTAATCAGGGCAGAGCGGGCCAGATAATAAAAATCATCCAGTGCATATTCAGCCACGCCCTTATCCATGGCCTCCATCAATAAAAGATATTCTTTTAAGGAGACCGGAACATTGGCTTGTTTGAGTTCAAAGAAAAGGTTGAGAAACATGCGCTAGCCGTCCCGACGCGCCATGAAAGCCAGACGTTCAAAAAGATGGATATCCTGCTCATTCTTTAACAAGGCTCCATGCAGGGGTGGAATGGCTTTTTTATTATCGTTATCACGCAAAGCTTCAGGCGGGATATCTTCCACCATCAAGAGCTTGATCCAGTCCAACAGCTCAGATGTGGATGGTTTTTTCTTCAGGCCCGGCACATCGCGCAAGTCATAAAAAGCATTTAGGGCTTCACTCACCAAGCGTTTTTGCAAGCCCGGATAATGCACCTCAACAATCTCAGCCATGGTGTCCTTATCAGGAAAACGAATGTAATGGAAAAAACAGCGACGCAAGAAGGCATCGGGCAGTTCTTTTTCATTATTAGACGTAATCACAATGATCGGGCGGTTCTTGGCCTTGATGGTTTCCTTTGTCTCATAGACATGAAACTTCATACGGTCCAGTTCCAACAACAGATCATTTGGAAATTCAATATCGGCCTTATCAATCTCATCGATTAATAAAACAGGGCGCTCTTCACTTTCAAAAGCCTCCCACATTTTACCACGCACGATATAGTTTGCGATATCATGCACGCGCTCATCCCCCAACTGAGAATCGCGCAAGCGTGACACCGCATCATATTCATAAAGGCCCTGTTGTGCCTTGGTAGTGGATTTCACGTGCCACTCAATCATCGGCGCATTTAAGGCTTTTGAAATCTCATGGGCGAGGACGGTTTTACCTGTTCCGGGCTCCCCTTTTACCAAAAGCGGGCGTTCCAGATTAATCGCGGCATTCACCGCAACACGAAGGTCATCTGTGGCGACATAATTGTCAGTGCCTGTAAAGCTCATTTATAAACCTGTTAGCTGATCGAACGATTTGTCCCTAAGGTAAGGTGCAAGCCCCATATGATCAAGCTATTCTGCACCTTGAGCTGCTTTTCTCCAGCAAACCTCATTTCCCTCTTCAGGATAAACTGGCACAAAACGCGATAAAATAAGCGAGACAAAAGCCAAACCTGCCCCAGTGATAAATACTGCTGCTGGCGAGATGATCCACAACACACCATAAGCAGCAGGCAAAACCACCGCCGCAATATGATTAATGGTAAAGGAGACCCCAGCCGTAGGTGCCATATCGCGCGGGTCGGCAATTTTTTGAAAATAGGTTTTCATGGCAATCGCCATGGAGAAAAACAAATGATCTAAAATATAAAGCGCAACTGCCACCCATGGGTTTTGCACAAAGGCATAACCCACAAACACCACCACCAGACCGATATATTCCACACTGAGGGAGCGCCTCTCCCCCCACACCCCAATCAGTTTGCCGATTTTTGGGGCCAAGACCATATTAAGCGCGCCATTAATTAAAAACATGGCTGAAATGGCAGCGGCATCAAAACCAAACTTTTCCACCATCAAGAACCCGGCAAAAACCACAAAAATTTGACGCCGTGCCCCACTTAAAAACTGCAAGGCGTAATAAAGCCAATAGCGTTTGCGCAAGATGATTTTTTTATGTTGTTCCACCTCTTCAGGAAAGGAAGGAAAGGCAACCCAGCAATAAAGCGCCAACACCATGGTTGCCACACCGCCAATCACATACATTGTTTCCATAGTGTAATTAAACACATCCAGAAAGATCCAGCCCATCCCAAAGGCAACCAACGCGCCAAAGGAACCAATGGCACGCACCCGCCCCATATTATAGGCCGCCATTTTCTTATCAAACCACTGGAGCTGTAAAGATTGGTTGATGGTTTCAAAATAGTGAAAGCCAATGGACATCAAAACCGTTGTCACATAAAGCCCCATAACAGATGGGAAATAGCCCGTAATGGCTGTGCCAATGCCCAAAATCAAAAGCGAAACAATCGCCAAGGTCTGTTCGCGCATTAAAAAGAGAACAAACACCACGGCAAAGGCGAGAAAACCGGGAATTTCGCGCAAGGATTGAAGCACACCAATTTCAACCCCTGTGAAACTGGCCCGCTCAATGGCAAAGTTATTCAACAATGCCTGCCACACGCCAAATGCCAATGGCATGGCCGCTGCCATCACAAACAAGAGCATTTCCGGTCGTTTCCAAGACGCTGTCTTTGACATGGTCGTCATCCTCATCAGGCTATTCGCTTTATTGCCCTACTTTAAAACAAGGCTAAAATGTCGTATATACACATATATGACAAAACTTAACGCAAAAGAGACACTCGTTTCCACCTTTACCCCCTTTACAGCTGATGACGGGGTAGAGATCAAACGGCTGGAAGATATCCCGCGTGATATGACACTTCGCGAAGGTATCCGCGCCAAAGGGAGTGAGGCCCCACCCCATTGCCATGAATGGGGGCAATTGCTCTATGCCTCACAAGGGGTGATGCAGGTGATGGCACAAGGCTCCATCTGGGTTATCCCGCCACAGACCATACACAGCATCAAGGTGATCCAAAGCGTGACCATGCGCAATGTCTATTTTGCCCCTCATGTTATTGAAGGCCTCCCGCTTTCCTGTCAGGTCATGTCCATCAGTCCGCTGTTGCGTGAACTCATTGCTGAGGCAATTCACTACCCTGCCCTTTATGATCAAGATGCCATGCAAGGCCGGGTTTGCCGCCTTATACTGGATTGTTTAAAATCTGCCCCACGGGCCCCACTTCATCTGCCTGTCCCCACCAATGGCCCTATTGAAAAAATTGCCCATTTCTTAAAAGAAAACCCAAGTGATGAAGCCACCTTGCAAGATTGGGCACAACGGTTGAGCACCACAAGCCGCACATTAGCCCGAAATTTTAAAAAACAAACCGACATGACCTTTGGACAATGGCGCCAACAGGCCAGATTATTAGAAGCCTTAAGCCGCCTTGCTGCACATCAACCCATTGCCCATATCGCCCAGGACCTTGGCTATTCCTCCCAAAGTGCCTTTAGTGCTATGTTTAAAAAAGCACTTGGGGTCACCCCCGGTAATTATTTTAAGGATATGGATAGATGAACAGCCATCCCTTTAATGCCAGTGAATATGATCTCGCTGACTATAACCGCCCTGTGCGCACTTATATCCTTTGTACGGCACCACGATGTGGGGGGACATTGCTTGGCAGTCTTTTACAAGAAACGGGCAAAATGGGCATGCCCCATGAATATTTTCATCTACAGGAAAACACGCCAGAGCTTGCCCAAAACTGGGGCTTAGAAGCACCTGTTGAAACAGCACGTTATATTCAAACAGCCTTAAAAAAGCGCACCAGTGAAAATGGTGTTTTTGGCCTAAAAGCCCATTTTAGCCAGTTTGGTCCTTTACTAAGAAAAGCCCCTTTTCAAGAGTTTTTGAAAACAACAAAGGCCTATATTCACATCACCCGTAAAGACCTGTTAGCCCAAGCGGTATCTTATGCGATTGCGCACCAGACACGCCATTGGTCCAGCCTGCAACCCAGCCAGACTGAGGCGAAATATGATGAAGAGATGATTGAGAAATGCCTCAATGATATTTTAAATCAGAACACTGCCTGGCAAAAATTCTTTGCCCTAAACAATATCGCGCCAATTACGCTGAGCTATGAACAGCTGCTTGAAGATACCAATCACCATTGCCAGAAAATATGCAAAGCAGTTGGTGTTGAAGATGTCGCGCCCTTTAAGCTGGAAAGCTCACCTTTGGCAAAACAGCGCAATCAGATGAATGAAGACTGGATTGAGCGTTTTAGAAAGTCCAAGAACAGCTTTAATCAGTGACGTTTTACGGTCAGGTCAATACCTGAAAAATATTCATGGCCCATCACAAGGGCGATAAAAATCACAAAGCCAATGGCAGCGGCAATCACGCCTTTATGGGGCAGTTGCTTAGCTGGCGGTATAAAGGCCCCATCGCGTTTATTCAGCAAAAAGATAGTCGAGATAGACCAAGCAGCTAATCCACCAAACAAGACAACAGCGTGTAAATCCCCATTCATCAGCATATGGGCAATGGCCCACAGGCTAAAGCCCGTTAGTTGAGGATGGCGGATTACGCGTTGGAAATTGCATTTCACCTTGGCTGCTGCCATCAAGACAAAACCGGCAAGGATCATCGCGAGTGCGGGGAAAGCCACAATATTATAGATATCATAAAGCGGCGTCACCGTATTGATAGAGCGCCAGCCCAACACCATTAAGCCGACAGAAGCCAGCACCACAAGGGCAAAAAGCCCTTTATACGGCATCTCGCCCAAACGCGCGACAAGACGCGCGCGCATATCCGGTGCAACAACCGGGATCATATGGGCGGAGATCCATAGCCAGAGGCCAAGAATTATCGTTTCCATTACTCTTGCCTCTTATTTATTTAAATTAACCCGCAATGGCTGCTTCAATCGCAGCCAAAGCAGCATCAGCCTTATCCCCATCAGGGCCACCAGCTTGGGCCATGTCAGGGCGACCACCGCCACCTTTACCACCAACTGCAGCAGACCCTGCACGCACCAGATCAACGGCACTATGACTATCTTTCAAATCATCCGTAACACCAACAACAAGAGAGGCTTTACCATCATTCACAGAAATCGCCGCACAGATGCCCGAACCGATCTGATTCTTCATCTCATCAACCATGGACTTAAGTTCTTTACCGGGAATACCGTCAAGAACCTTGCCCATATATTTAACACCCTCAACCTCTTTAACTTCAGAGGCAGAACCAGAAGCACCCCCTGTTGCCAATTTTTTGCGAAGATCAGCGATTTCACGCTCCATCTTCTTGCGCTCATCAAGCAAAGCTTCAACGCGCGAGGCCACTTTAGCCGGTGTTGATTTCAAAAGTGCTGCGGTTTCATTTAAGCGTTCTTCTTGTTCTGCCAGATAAGCCACAGCAGCTGAGCCCGTAAGTGCTTCAATACGGCGCACACCAGCAGCCACTGCACCTTCGCTCAACACTTTAAACAGGCCGATATCGCCTGTGCGTTTAACGTGCGTTCCGCCACATAGCTCAACAGAGAAGTTTTTACCTGCTTCATCACCCATGGCAACAACGCGGACTTCATCGCCGTATTTCTCACCAAAGAGCGCCATCGCCCCTTGTTCAATGGCTTCATCCGGTGTCATCAAACGGGTGACAACTTCGGTGTTGGAGCGAACTTGTGCATTTACCTTGGCTTCAACAGCCGCAATTTCTTCTGCGCTCAAGCCTTTGTTATGGGCAATATCAAAACGCAGACGTTCTTCTGCTACCAAGGAACCTTTCTGAGTGACATGATCACCCAGTTCCTGTTGCAAAGCTTTATGCAATAAGTGAGTTGCAGAGTGGTTTGAACGAATGGAGGAGCGACGTGTGTTATCCACTTCAGCAGAAACATCTTCGCCAACAGAAATCACACCACCTTTAACTTTACCCACATGTAGGTAAAGCGAATGAATGCGTTTTTGTGTATCTGAAATCTCAACTTCGGCAATATCACCGACTTTAAGAAGACCTTTATCGCCTTCCTGACCACCGCTTTCTGCATAAAAAGGTGTCTGGTTCAAAAGCACGATCACTTCTGTGCCCGGTTGGGCGCGGTCAACTTCTTTGCCATCCACAACGATGGAGACGATTTGTCCTTCCGCTGTTTCTGTATCGTAGCCCAAGAAATCGGTTGCGCCGACTTTTTCTTTTAAGTCAAACCACAAAGCCTCATCGGCTTGCCCGCCAGAACCGGACCAGTTTTTACGGGCTTCTGCGCGTTGTTTTTCCATGGCGGTTTCGAAACCATCCATATCCACGCCGATATTTTTAGGCTTTAGGGCATCTTGGGTTAAATCAACTGGGAAGCCATAGGTGTCATACAGTTTAAAGGCCACATCACCTTTAAGCTCATCACCTTCACCAAGTTCTTTTGTCTCTGCATCCAAGAGCGAGAGACCACGATCAAGCAGCTTTTTAAAGCGTGCTTCTTCAAGTTCCAACGTTTCCGTAATCAACGCTTCTGCACGTGTTAGCTCAGGGAAAGCTTGACCCATCAAAGATGTTAGAGTGGGCACAAGCTTATGCAACAACGGGTCTTTCGCCCCAATGATATGAGCATGACGCATGGCGCGGCGCATGATACGACGCAGCACATAGCCACGACCTTCATTGGACGGCAAAACACCATCAGCGAGCAAGAACGCACTTGAGCGTAAATGGTCGGCGATTACGCGGTGGGATGTATTGAAATCACCATCTGCATCCGTTGAAGATTTATCAGCAGAAGCCTCGATCAGTTTGCGCAAGAGGTCCACATTATAGTTATCATGGGTGCCTTGCATGACAGCGGCAATACGTTCCAGCCCCATGCCTGTATCGATCGATGGTTTGGGCAGGTTCAAACGTTCATCAGCCGTTTGCTCATACTGCATGAACACGAGGTTCCAAATCTCGATAAAACGATCACCATCTTCTTCAGGTGAGCCCGGAGGGCCACCCCAGATGTGATCGCCATGATCAAAGAAAATCTCTGAACAAGGACCACAAGGGCCCGTATCGCCCATAGCCCAGAAGTTATCTGAGGTCGGGATCCTGATGATTTTATCATCACTTAGGCCCGCAATTTTTTTCCACAGATCAAAAGCTTCGTCATCTTCATGATAAACCGTGACGAGCAGTTTGTCTTTGGGCAGGCCGAATTCCTTAGTGATCAGGTTCCAGGCGAGCTCAATGGCATTGTCTTTAAAATAATCACCAAAAGAGAAGTTCCCCAACATTTCAAAGAATGTATGGTGACGCGCTGTAAAGCCAACATTTTCAAGGTCGTTATGTTTACCACCGGCGCGCACACATTTTTGTGATGTGGTCGCACGGCTATACTCACGTTTTTCAACCCCTGTGAAAACATTTTTGAACTGCACCATCCCTGCGTTTGTAAACATCAAGGTCGGGTCATTTCGTGGCACAAGAGGAGATGAATCTACAATCTCGTGACCATTTTTACCGAAATACTCAAGAAACGTTTTACGGATGTCGTTCGCACTTTGCATAGGTCTTCACTTTAAGTGGTTATCATGAATTCAAGAGTGTCGTTTTTACCGTGCAAATTCTGCCCTGTCCAGCGTAACTCCTGAATCCTTATCATTTTGTATCCAAAAAAAACGAGCCCTAAACAAGGTTGCTTAGGGCTCGTTTCATTATACCATCATGTCGACGAACTTAATCGTCATCCCCTTTGGCAGGTTCACCCGTTGTCATGGCATCAGAAATCAGCCCTGCATTTTGGCGAATAAGGGTTTCAATTTCCTGTGTCATTTCAGTATTTTCACGCAAGAAATTCTTGGCATTCTCACGCCCCTGACCAATGCGTGTGGAATTATAAGAGAACCACGAACCGGATTTTTCAACAATCCCGCCTTTAACACCCAGATCAAGGATTTCACCCATTTTGGAAATGCCTTCACCATACATAATGTCAAATTCAACGGTACGGAACGGCGGTGCCATCTTGTTCTTCACAACTTTCACACGGGTCTGGTTACCCACCACTTCATCACGGTCCTTGATCTGACCGATACGGCGAATTTCCATGCGGATAGAAGAATAGAATTTAAGGGCGTTACCACCTGTTGTGGTTTCAGGGTTACCAAACATCACACCAATTTTCATACGGATCTGGTTGATGAAAATCACCAATGTGTTGGAACGTGAAACCGACGAGGTTAATTTACGCAAAGCTTGGCTCATCAAACGCGCTTGCAGGCCAACGTGGGTATCGCCCATCTCGCCTTCAAGTTCAGCGCGCGGCACAAGGGCGGCCACACTATCAATGATCAAGACATCAACCGCACCACTGCGCACCAATGTATCGGTAATTTCCAAAGCCTGCTCACCCGCATCAGGTTGGGAGATCAACAGATCATCCACATTACAGCCCAGTTTCTGGGCATAAGCCGGATCAAGTGCATGCTCGGCATCCACAAAGGCGCAGGTGCCGCCATTTTTCTGGGCTTCAGCCACAATATGCAGGGCCAAAGTTGTTTTACCGGAACTTTCAGGACCATAAACCTCAACGACACGCCCCTTTGGCACACCGCCGATCCCAAGACCGATATCAAGGCCCAAAGAACCTGTTGAAATAACTTCTGTTTCCACCGCGTTTTCACGCTGGCCCAACTTCATAATGGAGCCTTTGCCAAAAGATCGTTCGATCTGTGCGACTGCTGCTTCCAATGCTTTATTTTTATCCATTGTATCCTTATCCACGAGCTTTAGTGCGGTCTGAGACATATCAGTACTCCCTTATTCCACAAGTAACAGGGCCGTTGCAATTGATTTAAATGTACTCATAATGTTCTCATTAGCAAGAACATTTGTGAACTCATTGTTTTTAAATACTCTTTTTTACAATGTTCTCATTAAATTCTATGCGAATCGGATATAGGAACATCCGATTCTCCATTATTGCGTAGCAAGGAGCTCTACTTTTTTCTTATCTTTTGATTGCCTTTATTGTCCTTTTTTTGATATTCAATCTACAGATGGGCTCAAAAGATTGATTCAGATCAATCAATCTTTCGAAAAGCCCAGTTAATAAGGGACCAAAGAGTAGAAAGTAACACGGGGTGTTTATACAGCATTGTTAAAAACAGCTGTAGAACTCGCGTTTAACGCGACTAAATCCGAAATAAAGCTAACCTTATTGAATTACATGGAGTTTAAAATCAATGTCACAGTATCAAATTCAAGCAAACCTTACCTTTGACACAACCATTAAAAAAGTTGCCCTTAAGGTTACAGCTCAAAATGAAGATGATGCCAAAGCAAAATTCACCCAAAAAGCAGAAGCACATTATACATCTTCACTTGGGAAGATTGTTGAAATTGATTTTAAGGGCGTTGATCGCCTCTAACCCAAAAAAAGCCTGTCTGTTAAATCTCGCCCAGAACTTCTTTCACTTTATAGGCGAGGTCTTTCAGCTTAAACGGTTTAGGCAGGAAGTGAATGGTCGGGTCATTTTCAATACCTTCAGGAATGACGTCTTCAGCATAGCCTGACATGAAGATCACTTTCATATCAGGCACTTGCGTGCGCACCAACTCAATGAGGTCAGGGCCTTTCATGCCCGGCATCACCACATCGGTGATAATGAGGTCAATATTATTGGCCTCTGACTTCATGATCTCCCATGCTAGATCACCACTGGAAGCCTCCAGCACTTCATAGCCCTTCGCGCTCAGTGCACGCGCACCAAACAAACGCACAGGGTCTTCATCTTCCACCAACAAAATGGTTGCCGTTCCGGTAAGATCGGCATGATCAAACAGATCAGGCTGGGCTTTTTTCTCTTCCTTAGGGGCCTCGGCATCTTCTTCGATGGCGGGGAAGAAAATGGTGAAGGTCGTGCCCTGTCCAATAATACTATCGACAAAAATATAACCATCCGTCTGGCGCACAATACCGTAAACGGTTGATAGCCCAAGCCCGGTTCCCTTATCCACATCTTTGGTGGTAAAGAACGGCTCGAAAATCTTGGTCAGGTTTTCTTTTGCAATACCACAGCCCGTATCAGAAACTTCCACACAAACATATTGTCCCGGTGGCATAGTGTCATGGGCCTGCTCAACAGCCTCGTTAATTTCCGCATTCAGGGTGCGAATAATCACTTCGCCTTCCCCATTCATGGCATGTCCGGCATTAACGGCCAAATTCACCACCACTTGTTCAAGCTGCCCTGTATCCACGCGAATTTGGTTAAGGTCGCGACCATGTTCAATGCGCAGATGTACAGTCTCCCCTAAAGAGCGATTCAACATGGCAGACAGGTCTGAAATTACTTCTGAAATATCAACAATTTTGGGACGCAGTGTCTGCTTGCGTGAAAAGGCTAAAAGCTGGCGCACAAGATCGGTTGCCCGGTTACCACTTTGATAAATCTGCTGCAATTCCTGATGATCAGGATCACCCTTTGGATGGCGCTCCAACAGAATTTCGCAAAAACCGGTCAAGGCGGTCAACACGTTATTGAAATCATGGGCTACTCCACCTGCGAGTTGACCAATGGCCTGCATTTTCTGGGCTTGAGTAAATTGCAGCTCAAGATCGCGCTGTTCAGTTGCATCAATAAAGTGCAGCACAAGCCCACTGATCTGCCCGGCCTCATCTTCCATGTGCCCGGCAAAAACACTCACCGTCAACATACGGCCTTTTGCGGTTTGCATCTGTACATCAAAACGCACAGCCGCAATGGTCCCCATGGCCACTTTGCCGAGCTGACGTGTGGCGTCTTCATGATAATCCTGCTTGATCTGGTCAAATAAAGGCCGCCCGACAATGGCATCTTGATGGCGCCCGAGCATTTTAAGAAAGGCCCGGTTGCAATCCACCACCGTGCGGTCCAAGTCCAGCACGGCAATCCCCACAGGTGCTTCATTAAACAGCCAGCGCACCCGTGGATCAAAGCCAAGAGCGGCTTTTTGAGAGTTTTGTGAGGGGCGTTCTGTTGCCACAGAGCCAAATTCGATACCTTCGCGCAAAACAACACAGCGATTATGCACGAACTGGCCTTGCTCATCATAAAGCTCAGTTTGGCGCACATGAACTTCAAAAGGTTTGCTATCTGCGCCCTTCAGGCTCATCGCCCCTTTGGCCCCGTCTTTCAGTTCCACCACAAAATCAGATAGGCCCAAGCCACTGGCGCGCACCATTTCCGGTGAGACTCCAAGCCAGTCACCTAAGGTCTGGTTCACAAAACGAAAGCGCCCTTGCTGATCTGAACTGAAAAAACCGATGGGTAGATTATCGACAAAATCAAAGGTCTGGCGAAACTCTTTGCGTTGCGCGGTTTCCATTTCCCGGCGCGCACTCACATCACGCATCAGCCAAAGTGAAAAGCCCACAGGTTTGCCAAGCGGGGCAACTGAAATACGGCGCCATTCACGACTGCCATTGGTTAAGCGAATAGGGATTTCCGTATGGTCGCCAATACCGTTTCTCGCATTGGCTTGCAGACGTTTAAATTCCTCAATAGCATGATCGCCATCAAGAAGATCAATAATACCAGCCAGTTCCACCTTACCCGGCATTAAGGGCATTAAGCGTTTAAAGCCCGGATTGGCATAGACGGTTGAGCCATCACGCGCGGTTATCAGGCGGGCTTCGGGCAAAACATCAATGGCTTGGCGCAATAAATCACCAAAAGCACCTGCGTTACCCGCAGACCCAATGGCCCAGCCGAGCATAGAAAGACAGATCATAGATAAAAGTAATGGCACATAGGTCCATGCCACATGGGCCTCAATCAAAAAATGATTACCTGCAGCCAGCAACAAGGTCGCCCACGCACATAAACCCCAGCTGACGGGTTGGCGGACCATACGGTTGGCGCGTCTTTTTAAACGCATAGACAGGCTTAATGGCTTCATTGATTGAGCTGCCCTTTCAAACGCATAACATAACCGATTACTTCTGCCACCGCGGCATAATGTTCTGCCGGAATTTCCTGATCGATCTCAACACTGGCATAAAGTGCGCGCGCTAAGGGCGGGTTTTCCACAATCGGAACTTCATTGGCTTCACCAACCTCACGAATACGCATGGCAAGATCGTCCATGCCCTTTGCGACCAATTTAGGGGCCTGCATATCATCCTGTTTATATTCCAATGCACAGGCGTAATGGGTCGGGTTGGTCACGATCACATCAGAGGTCGGCACCGCTGCCATCATACGCTGGCGCGCACGTTCCATACGTAACTGACGAATTTTCGCCTTGATCTGTGGGTCACCTTCGGACTGTTTATGCTCATCCTTGACTTCCTGCTTGGTCATTTTCATCTGTTTCATGAAGGTATAGCGCTGATAAGCAAAATCGAGCCCGGCAATCAAAGACATTAACGCCGTTACCGTAATCAAAATATAAATGGAAACGTCATACATGAGTTCTAAAAGCTGGAAGACATCATAAGACGGTAAAATTTCCACGTTGGTATAAACAGGTAAAACAACCGCAAAGGCCGCCCCGCCAACCAAGGTCATTTTGAAAATGGTTTTAACCAGTTCCACAACAGAGCGCACCGAAACCATTTTCTTGATCCCTTTTTTCAAAGAGATATTTGATAGTTTCGGCTCAATCTTCTTAGGTGCCCAGATCATACCTGTCTGAAACACACCTGAAAGCACGGCTGTAATCATAAAAGCAAAGAGAAGCGGCAGAACACGGATGCCCATATCGCTGAGCATCTGTTCAAACAACACAATAATGCTGTTTTCATCAATGCGTACCTGATAGCCATCTGCCCAGTAAAAAATAATCGGTTCTACAACGCTTTTGGCAAAATACGGCCCGATAAACATGACGAACAAGGCAGCAGAAAAGAACGTCGCCCAGCTTTTAATCTCTTGCGACTGTGAGACCTGACCTTCTTCCTTTGCCTTGGAAAGTTTCTTCTCGGTCGGTTCTTCTGTTTTTGACGCGTCGTCTTCTTCTGCCATATCAATCCTTTAAATCGTCTCTTTTTACGGTTCCAAGAAACCGATGAGACCATTTTGATAATAGGTCAAGAATACCATCATAATGCCAGAGATTGTAAACATTAGCATTAGCAACGCGAGCAAAATCTGCGCGGGCATGGCGACGAAATAAACCTGAAACTGCGGGTTTAGGCGGCTGATCAACCCCATGGAGAGTTGAAAACCAAAAGACATTAAAATAAAGGGCGAAGCCAATTCCACCCCGATCTTAAAAGCATCGGCGACAGTGCGGGTCATAAAACTAGCAAAATCCCCAATGGGCGGCATTTTTCCGGGCTCAAACAGGCTGTAGCTATCCACAATAGCCGTTAACATCAAATGATGAAGGTCGGTGACAAAAATGGTGATCAGGGCTAAATTCACAAAGAAAGTCGCAATGATTGAGCCCTGAGCCTGTGAGACCGCATCAAATGAGAAGGCGTTTGAAAGCGAAGCCACAAAGGCGATGATCGTACCCAGCACATGCATGGCGCTCAACATAATTGCCATCAACATGCCAAAGAAAAACCCCACCAGAATTTCCCCACCAAGCAGAACCATCAATTCCAAAGGGTGTATGGGAAAAGGCGGGAAATTTTCTGAAACCGCTGGCACCAAAATAAAAGCCAGCATCAACCCCAACATCAAGCGTACCCGTACAGAAACAAATGACGCACTAATCCCCGGCATGACGATTAAAGCCCCGCTCATACGAGCAAAGATCAAGCCAAAATGAAAAATGTTGAAAGTGAAGATTTCGCTGAGCATCAAATATGCCCGCTATCCAAGGGCAATGATCTTGTCAAAGATCGTTTCCCCAAAGGCGACCATATTATTGATCATGTAGGGTAGCATGACCATCAGTGCAAAAAAGATCACGATGATTTTAGGAACGAACACAAGGGTCATTTCCTGAATGGAGGTCAGGGCCTGAAACAGGGCAATCAACAGGCCGATGACCAGACCCGCAATCAAAATGGGGCCACCTGTTTGCAGGATGACCCAAAATGCCTCGCGACCAATTTCAATTACACCAACATCATTCATAAAATGTCACCGTTAAATCGGCATCTTGATGATGTCTTGATAGGCCTGAATGACCTTATCGCGCACGGTTGTCACGGCTTGCAATGTCACTTCAGCCTCTGCAACTGCGGTCACAACATCATTTACATCAGCCTGACCAGCCGCTGCTTTTAAAGACATGGCTTCGGATTTATACCCAATACTTGCCGCTTCTTGAACAGCTTCTTTCAACAGGTCTGCAAAACCGCCTTCTTCTGCCTGCTTGGTACTATCAAGCGTCGGCAGGTTGTTCATTTCTTGGGCTTGTTTGGCATAGGCGGCTGCCGCAGAAGCCATCATATTATCAGCCATATCCTCTATCCTTCCTCATGCGCTTAGCGCAAAATCCCAATACTTTGTTGCAACATTTTCTTTGACGCCTTGATGGTATTTACATTGGCTTCATAAGAACGCTGTGCTTCGCGCATATCCATCATTTCAATCAATGAATTGACGTTGGGGCGCAAAACATACCCGTTTTCATCCGCAGCCGGATGGGCCGGGTCAAAAAACTTTTTAAAGTTTGCCGTACTGTCTTCTTTTACTTTATGGACACGCACCGTATGAGCGTCAATATTTTTATCCAACTCATTGCGAAACAGGATCTTTTTACGACGGTACGGGTTCTCGCCCGGTTTTGTCGGTAAAGAGTCCGCGTTGGCCACGTTTTCAGAAATCACACGCAGGCGCGCGCCTTGCACTTTCATGCCCGCTGTGGAAATACGCATACTTTTGAAAAGATCATCCATAATTGAACCTCAAAACCTCTTTGGCCCTCATCTCAATAAAAAACAAGAAAAAGAAACGCCCTATCTCTTGCCCAGTGCGATTCGGAACAACTGCATATTCTTTTTATACACTTGTGTGGTCAATTCGTGATCTACTTGCGTCTCACTCATTTTCGTCATTTGCTCTTCCAAAACCACCTGGTTTTTGTTGATAGATGATTCATATGGTTTTGGTTCATCTGTTGCATAATCACGAATGCGCGCCGCTTGCACACCGATATGGTTCGGGTTGGTGCCGATCGGTTGGACATGCATAGACTGACGCCGCATCAAATCTTTGAAATTGAACGGTTTTAAGTCTTTAGCGACATATTTTGGTGTATCGGCGTTTGCGATATTATCCGCCAATACTTCCTGTCTATTTCCAATGTAGTCCATCCGCTTTTTCAACACAGCGAACAGAGACATTTTACCTAAGTCCATTTCGAACTCCTAAACTGACACATGCCCTCGACCTCCCAAGAACAAAATCAGCATATAGTAAAAACGCACACGTATTTTGCCCATTGGTACCAATTTACTATGCAGCCCCTATATTAACAAATGGTAAAGGGCAGTGTAAGTGTTTTTATTATATGGGGTTCTTTAAGATTTTTTAAAAGTCTTTAGAATAAGATATTCAAGTACCCCTTCCCTATGGCTGGAAATCAATATCCGTGAGCGACATTAAGAAAAAATTGCCAGAACATTTTGACCCCGACCAAATTGCGGTCGCGCTTAAATATGACGGCATTGAAGATAAGGCGCCTGAAATCCTTGCCTCTGGTCACGGTGCGGTTGCTGAACAGATTTTACAAATCGCCTTTGCCGAAGGGGTGAAGGTGCGCGAAGATGCCGATCTTGCCCAAATCCTCAGTCTTTTGGATGTGGGCGAAGAAATCCCCATTGAGGCTTTTGCAACGGTTGCAGAAATCCTGTCATATGTGTATCAGGCTAATGGTCAACCCTTTCCCGGTGTCGATACACCTTTAAAACCAAATCCCGATACAATGTTGGACAGCCTTGATGAGGAGGAAAAGAACACAGAATGACGACTCCTTTAGATATCCAACAACAAATCGCAAAAATTTCAGCTTTTATTGAAACTGCTGAAAAGCTCATCTATCAGGAAAAGATGGTTGATGTGGCCGCCCTTGAAGCCCACACGACCCAGCTGTGCTTCGAGCTTGAAAAGCTCCCTCCAAAAGAAGCAAAACCACTTCTGCCCCAAATCGAAAACCTTTTTAATGCGATTGAACGGCTGGAAAAAGATTTAAATATGCAGCATGATGCGCTGACTGAGCGCTTGCAGTTTAACCAAGGACATGTCAATCCTTTGATGGCACAAGAAGTCAGTGATGACGAAGATGAGTAATTTTAAGGATCTTGATTAAAGATGGATATCGCGGACTATCTACGCTTTGTGTTTGCACTTGCCTTTGTGATTGCACTCATCGGCTTGCTCGCCTTTATGGCCAAGCGCTATGGTATGGGCTATCGCAATATCCCCAGAACTGCTAAAAGACGTTTAAGCATTTCAGAAATCATGCCCTTAGATGGGAAACGCCGTTTGGTTTTAATCAAACGCGATGATAAAGAACATCTACTGGTTATTGGCGGAACAACGGACCTTGTTGTGGAACAGAACATCATTGAAGACGATATGAGTTTTTCCGAGCATCTCAACAACACGCCTTCTTCACAAGAGATTGAGGAGGTTGAAAAAGCATGACCAAAGGACAGGTTTTAAAACTCTCTCTAAGCGGCGGCTTTATTTCAGGCCTTGCCTTCATGGTGATGGCGCTGTTCAATTCAGAAGCGCTGGCCCAAAGCTTTACCCTTGATTTTGGGGACCCAAACGTAGGCGGGCCGGAAAGTACCACCTCGCGCATCATTCAGTTGATCGCCCTTACAACGGTCCTGTCCATCGCGCCCAGTATCCTGATTATGGTGACCTCCTTTACCCGCCTGGTCATTGTCTTTAGCTTCTTGCGTACCGCCATGGGGACCCAGCAAGCCCCGCCCAACCAAGTGATTGTCTCACTTGCCCTGTTTTTAACCTTCTTCATCATGATGCCCACTTTTGAAGCAGCTTATGATGAAGGTTTAAAACCCTATATGGAAGGCGACCTTGAAGAAATCGCCGCCTTTGAAAAAACGGTACAACCCTTTCAACGTTTCATGATGCAACATGTGCGTGATAAAGACCTTGATCTCTTTTTAGGCATCGCTCAAGTATCACCAGATATTGCCCCGGATGCTGTTCCGCTTAAAGCGCTTATTCCGGCCTTTATTATTTCAGAACTGCGCCGCGCCTTTGAGATCGGCTTTCTCTTATTCATCCCGTTTTTGGTCATTGATATGATCGTGGCCTCGGTGCTCATGTCCATGGGTATGATGATGCTGCCGCCGATTATTATCGCCCTGCCCTTTAAGATCATCTTCTTCGTACTGGTGGATGGCTGGTACATGCTTGTCGGCTCGCTCGTTAAGAGCTTCGGCCAAGGCATATTAGAATGAAGAAAGGGCTCCTTGCACAAACAAGAAGCCCTTTTCACATGGCGCGATCAAAACCAGCGTAAATGATTTACTTCAACAATTTTTCAATATAGCGCGGCAAAGAAAAGGCCCCGACATGCACACCCGGCGTGTAATAGTTGGTCTCAAAACCTGCTGCCACAAAACGCTCGTTAATCACATCAACCGATTGTGTGCGCGCGTTTTCATCATTTGACGCCCAGGCAAGGGTCATAAAACCACCCACATAGGTTGGCACAGCCACCACATAAAAAGACATATCCTTAAAGTGCGGGGACATACGTTCCTGCGTTGTGGTGATTTCATCGCCTTGGAAAAACGGCACACCATTTTGCGTGACCAAAATGCCTTTTTCGCTCAAACAACGCTGGCAGTCTTGATAAAATTCGGAAGTAAAGAGTACTTCACCCGGCCCGATGGGGTCTGTTGAATCCACAATGATCACATCAAAGCGCTCAGTTGTTTCTTTCACAAACTTTAGACCATCAGCGATAACCAGATTACAACGCTCATTTTCAAAAGCGCCCGCACTGTGATCAGGGAAATATTTTTTTGACATTTCCACAACGGAAGCATCAATTTCCACCATGGTGCATTGGATGTCTTTATGGCGCAGCACTTCGCGCAACACACCACCATCACCCCCACCAATGATCAAAACCTTCTTGGCCTCCCCATGGGCCATGATCGGCACGTGGGAGATCATCTCATGATAGACAAACTCATCACGATCAGTTGTTTGGGTAACCCCATCAAGCATCATCACCCGACCAAAGAAATCATTTTCAAAAATGATCAGATCTTGATGTTCTGTCTTTTCTTCAAACAAAACATCCGTGGCTTTAAAGCGTTGTTGATAGTCCGCATAAAGGGTTTCTGAAATCCAGCGACTCATACGTCTTTTCCTCGCAGTTGCTCATCCACATCCACACGATCAGGTGTGAAGGCGTCTTCAAGGAAAGGAACGGCTTTATGCGGGTCACAATCACCACACATAAACACATCCAAGGCCGCATAAGACGCCTCAGGCCATGTGTGGATGCTGATATGAGACTCAGCCAGCACCAATACGCCAGAGACACCACCGTTGGGCTCAAAATGATGGAGATGACAATGCAGGATGGTTGCCCCTGCTGCATCTGCACCGGCGCGCAACGTGCGTTCAATCAAATCAATATCATCCAGCTTGCTTGCACCCCAAAGGTCAATCAGCAAGTGGGTTCCGGCATAACGTATGCCGTTTCGTTCGATAAAATAGTCTTTGTTATTTTCAATCACGGCAAAGCCTGATTGAGTGTCTTCATTTTCGCGGATCTGGGTCTCGCTCGGTGTCGTCCCCGAGTCCATCCCCAGTTCGGCAAGAGCAGCTGTTTTAGCCATTTCTAACCCTTTTCCAAACCAGTAGATAGAGGCACCGCAAATTAATCTCTGCGGACAAGGCGACGTGAATGCCTGAGTTTACTGTGAAACTCAAGACAAATTTATCCATAAGTTACATTTTTTAGATATTTCGCAAAAACCGTTGCATGTTCGCACCATGAACAAAGCGATAGGTTTTAGTTAATCTCGCTCAACTTACCTGCTTTAAGGCGCTCTTTATATTCACCCATAAAGTTGGTGAAGTTCTCAGCAGGCTTCACCAATTGGGTGATGGTGCGTGGGTCTAACATACCGGCATTTTCACGCGAGGCAATCAAACGGAAGGCATCACGCAAGGAAGTTTGCTCCATCGCCCCGCCATAATCGGCACGAATGCGCGCAACCCCACGCTCGTTATTACCCAGCGTATAAGAGACCGCAAGGTTCAAGATCAAACGGGCCTGTTCTTCATTAAGCGGCTTGTTGCGACGCGCGCCTTTAGCAAGGGCAATGCGTTTCAATGTCGCGGCTGAATTGCGCCAATCACTGGCATTCCAATAAACTTCTGAGCGCAAGAGATCGGCTGCAACGGTTTCATCTTCCGCATCATCCAGCATCTTGATGCCTTTATCAGATTGCCCCATGTCGATTAAGGCACGCGCTTCAAGATGGCGACGTTGCACAATCTCTTCCGGTGTCATTTTTGTGCGTTTACTTTTCTTGAGCGCCCGAATGGCTTTTTTCGGACTGCTGGCAGCAAGGTAAACAACCGCTAACTGGGTACCGACTTGAGATTTCTTCTCCCCGCTTAGGCGGAACTGAACTTGGTTTTCTAACAACTCAGCGGCTTCGCGCAACAAATCAACAGCTGCCAAACGGTCCGCTAACTTGCGGATCATCTCGTCACCTTTTGTCCCGGCTGGGGTCAGCTCGCGGAACTCATCATAAAGCGCAATTGCTGTTACAGGCGGTAGCTCATCAGCCTTACCTTCAAGATAAAGCTCTTCAAAGATACGGATCATTTCTTGGGTAACGCTTTCCGCTTCTGGATGTTTGCGGAAATACGTTGCGGCTTGACGCATGGTGCGCAGGCCATCGCGATAGTTTGTCGTTTTCACATACATATCACCAAGACGACGCAACAGATCAAACTCAAAGTCATCCCCACGCCATGCAAAGCGGAGTTTTTCCAGTGCCTCGATCAGCTCTTTATCTTCGATACGCTCATGCTTATAGAGAAGCTCATTCTTGGCCAAGGCCGCCTTGGCACGTGAAGGACGATGATTGCCCGCTTCAACTTCTTCATATACCACAACCGCCCCATCAGGGTCGCCGCTGATTTCCTTACTGCGTGCACGCAGGTATTTAACCGCATCATCTTGGCGGTTATTCAAACCTTCAGCTTCAAGCACTTCAAGATAAGATTCAGCTTGGCGCACATCACCTGTTTCAAGGGCGGCTTCTGTTAATAACAGACCCAGTGGGAATTTCAGGCGTGGTGGATAGTTACGGATCACCCCACCCAGCCGTTTCATATCCAAGGCACTTTGTGAATAGTCCCCTTTTGCTGCTTGAACAGCGGCTTGCCAGAACTGGCCTTCATCCTTAGCGGAAATTTCCTCACCTGATAAATCTTCTTCAGCTTCATCCAAGCGGTTTAAGATGAAATTAGCCACACCACGTTTGGCAATAAATTCCGGTTCTTTGGCTTTTTGCGGGTTGGATTTGGCAATGACGTTCAACACGCCTATCGCTTCTGGTCCCATGCCATGAGACAGGTAATATTGGGCGAGCTTTTCACGCGCAATTTCACGACGTGGCCCTTTTAAGCCCGCAACTGATTTTTCAAGGTCTTGGCGGTTTTTGCGATATTCATCCATCTCGCCGACTTTCCATTTATCAAAATGGAAAATCCGACTGACCCCACGCAAGCCCCCCATTTTCGCCTGCGCAACCGCCTTTTTACCCGTATCAGAAAGCTTCAGGCTTGAGGCCGCCGTCATCTCAATACCGGACTTCAACGTGCGTATGCGCAAGTCATCACTTAAGGGGCGATAGACCACTCCTTGGGCAGAGGCCAAAATATCAAACTGTGGATATGAGCGCGGTGTATTAACACCATGGCCCAACGGAATGACAGGTACGATGACAAGGTTATCGCCAACAACCGGGTCCTGAATTGGTACAGGCAGGCCACCTTCTTGGACAGACATAAACATACGTGCGCCCGCAGGTGAATGCGGCTGGGACTGGACATCAATTTCCTGCAAGGCCAGCAAAGGCAACTTGCCAAAATCAAACACCCAAGCCAGACCTTCGCGTTTTGGGCGTGGGTTAAAGCCATCAACCGTTTCAATACGCAAAACCGTGGCACGTGGAATGGCGATCTGTTCAATATCAACAATGCTACCCTTAGCAAGGGCCTTCATGGCATTTACGTCTTGTTCAGTCTGCTTATCAAATACCAGCCAGACATTGCCCCCGCGCCTAAAGGCGGCGGCTGCAACGGGCTCCCCAAACTCAAAGCGCAAGGAAAAGGCTGCTGCCAAACCACTTGCATTTTGTGCTGGTTCGCTCACAACAGGGGCCGGGGCTGGTGTCACCTGCGCAGGTGCGGCTAGCTGTTGAGGTTCAGCTACTTTTACAACAGGGGCTGCTTTTGGTTTTGGCGGTTGAACGGCTTGTGGCTGCGGTGCAGGTGTTGGCGCTGGTGCAGCAACAGGCTGGGGCTGAGCTTGTGCAACTTGAGTGGTTGCAGGTGGCGCAGGTTTTTGCGCCAAGCGATCACGATAGACATCGACCACCACTTTAGAGCCCACATAGAAATGCTTAATGCGAGAGCCCGACGTCACGTCCAGTTCCACATTATTACCATTTTGGCGCAAACCACGTACTTCACCACTTAGGTTACGTTTGGCTGCAGTAAGGTTATATTTGGCAGGCTCGGCAAAATTAACGATTGTTTTACCTTGATAATCCCCAATGGAATAATTGATCTTGCGCGGCCAATCAAAAACGATACGGGTAAAGTTACCTTTTTCGCCTTTGCGCACACGCACATTTGGCCCACTGGTGGGCACGACAGACTGCTGCACAGCCACAGGGCGCACCGTTTGAGCAGGCGCTGCTTGTGGTGCAGGCGTTGGCTGTGGTTGGGCAACGGGTTGCGGGGCAGGCTGTGGTGCGGGCTGGGCCACAGGTTGGGGAGCGGGTTGTGCTTGAGGTTGAGGCTGTGGCGCTGGGGCCTTTTTCTCAGGTTCCCCAATAATATCCACAACAAGGTAACTGCCGCTATAAAAGCTGCGCACACCATAATCACCCGTTAGCTGCATGGTGATGGTGCGCCCGCCATTTGATGGCGTTACGCGTGAGATATATTTTTTAAGGTTACGGCGCACATCATTGTAAGATGTTTCAGCAGGCTCGCCCAAAGTGATTTTTAAAACACCGTTTTCAGCATTGGCTGTGTAGCGCACCGGGATAGACCATTTAAAGACAATCCGCCCATAACCGGGATGCCCGCCTGCGCGCACGGCAATACGCTCAGCCCATGCCGCTTCAACAGCGAACATGCTGATCATAAAGACCATCAAGCTTATAAGTGCGCGCAACGCCATATGGTTTGTCTTACCTCTTAGTCTATTTTAACACGCCGGTTTGCAGAACCATAATATCTACACGCCGGGCCAGTGCCGCTTTTTGTTCATCCGGTATAGCAGGTAACTGGTCATAACCGCTATCCCCATATCCATATGCCAAGAATTCTTGCGTGAAGCCAGACTTTCTTAGCGCATTTCCCACCGCAATTGCCCTAAAAAGTGATAATTCCCAATTTGAGGCATAATCTTGACCTTCAGACGGCTGTGGGTCCGTATGTCCAGTTATAACAATCTGATTACTAACATGTCGTAAAACATCACCAATTTTTAACATAGTTTCTTGCGAACGGGTGCTTAAGTTTTTACTTCCACTGGTAAAAAGTAGGTCCCCGGGCAATGAAATGAGTAATCGGTCATCAAGGAGCTGGATCATTGAGCGCCCTAGAATATCATCTTTTTCTACTTTTTCAGCTAAAACAGCCTGTAAATATTCCAGATTAATCGCACGTTTTCTAAAAACGGTAGAGATATTGTAATCCGCCGTGGCAGTCGCCACCGTTTGTGTTTTTTGTGGGTTAAGCGTGGTGGAAAGGGAATCTGTGATCGCATCCCATTTATCAATCTGCACTGTCGCCATGGAAAAGAGCATGACAAAAAAGGTGAGAAGCAAAGACACCAGATCGGTGAAAGTCACCATCCATGCGCCTTTTTTTCCTTCATCCTGCGTTTTTGTCACAAAAGACGTTAAACCAACCTGACGGGTTTGCCTTCTCATTGCTGCACCCCCAATCGTAATTTAGGTGGGGTGATTTCCAATAGCCCATCGGGCTTGGTTTCTTGGGGAACGCTTTCAGGTATCGTCTGAGGCAAAGGTTCTGGCGCTAAAGGTAAAATCGCACTTACCCCGCCATCATCCATTTGAACGGGCGCAAGGGTCACGGGTGCCGGAATAACTTTCTCGGGAAGAGCCTCAACCTTTTTCGGCATTTTGATGAGAGGCGACTCTTCAAATTTAATACGGTTTTCCATTCGTCCACGGATATGGAACCAAATTTCAACCGTTTTATCATTACTCCCCTTCATCCCGATAGAGACAGAGCCCGGAGGTGCCCCCCGATTGAGCAAATCACGTGCAAAGGCACCAGCACGGCGAATGGCGAGGCTTTGGTCTGTGGGCAAAGTCTGTTGAGACGACCAAGCCGTCGGCACAACAAATTCCATTTCAAAACGCAAACCCGGCGGGTTGGCACTTAGTGCTGCCACCAAACGGTCCATAAAGCCATACTGGCCTTCGCGAATGACATCCTGATCAAGTTCAAACAGCCCATCACCATCAAGTTCGATGCGCATAAGGCGACCGGGCTGGATGGCATCAACTTTCACCACCCCAATAACAGTAGAAAACAGTCCTGTGACTTGGCGCTGAAATTCATCAGCGGCAAGAAACTCACCTGTTGTGGCATTAAAAGCGGTCAAGTCCATACGAGGTGGCAAGACAGAGGAAAAAGTCGAGCTCAGACTTTCCATCAAAGCTTTGGACTTAACTTCTTCCATGGAAGAAATACTGACGAGCAGGATAAAAAAGGCGAGAACTAGCAGATAAAGGGATAAGAAAAGCGTAATCGTCCGACCGGCGTCACTTTTGGGTCTATCGCCCCCATTAAAGTTTGCCCTTACTCGGTTCATGGCCTTCTAATAAAATTTGTTAATCGAAACTGGCAAGTAAGGCGTCGATATCTTCCTGACTCTTGCCTTGACCATCAAGCTGAGGACCTTCAAGCAGGTCTTCATCCGTGATTTCTTTAGGCGCATCATCTTCAGTGTCAGGGTTTTCAGATTTATATTTATCGATTTCAGACCCGAATGCCTCAACCAGAGCATCGATCTTCTCTTCAATATGTTGCAGTGCTGAGACTACTTTTGTAATACGCTGGCCTGTAATGTCTTGGAACGAACAGGCTTCGTAAATTTTTGTGGTGGCATCCATCAGCTTATCACTGATTTCCTGCTCCACATGCCCCATAGCTTCTTCAATCATCTCCGTTGCGTCCATAATATTATTGGTCGCATCCGCAGTGGCATCAACAATTGCATCAAGCTCATCACTCGCCGATGTCAGGTATTTTTCCTTCACATCGTCGGGCCGGAGTTGGGCAATTTCAGCCTTGGCGCTATGGATATAATCCGCAAGGGATTCGAGTTCGTTATAAAGCTCCATGTCAGCAGACGTTACGTCACCTTTCATGGTAGAAAGGAGACCGTCTACGACTTCGACCACTTCTTCGACTTTTACGGTATCGCCGTAAGTATCGCGAAGCTCGTCTAATCGTGCTGTCAAGTCGGGATCGACTTTTGAAGGTACTGACATTAGCGGCTCATGAACTCGAATCAAATCTTACGAATGGGAACTTAGAAGTCACCAATCACGCTCACCATTTTACCTTTGAGCGTCTCTGCGTTAAATGGCTTCACGATGTAGTTAGATACACCCGCCTCTTTCGCAGCAATGACGTTCTCGGATTTACTTTCCGCAGTAACCATGATGAACGGAATGTGCTTCAGTTTTGCATCGGAACGAACTTCGCGCAACAATTGCAAACCCGTCATTGGTTCCATGTTCCAATCAGAAATGATCAGATCAAAGTTCGCCTGACGAAGTTTTTGTAACGCTTGGCTACCATCAGTTGCTTCATCAATGTTGGTGAAACCCAACTGACGAAGTAGGTTGCGGATGATACGCAACATTGTTTTATAGTCATCCACAATCAGGATGGGCATATTAGGATCGACAGCCATCTAGCACTCCCAGATAAAAGTATCTTTTTTTTAATCGGCTTACCTTCCCCACGAACGGGCCGCAAAAAAGGCTTCTTTAGATTTAGTACTTGAGCTTAGCGCAGGAAGCAACCTTTTTAAAAGAGAAACCAACGCATTAGCCCAATTTTTTTTCATTTTTACATGTTTCTGCGGTTATTGACCGCCTTCGAGCTCGCCCGGCTTAGGCAATCTGCGTAATCTAAACAATTCTTCTGTCACATCACGTGCTTTTTTCGGGTCCATTTTCGCCAAAATAGGGGCAAGACGACGTTTGTTCATCTTTTCTGCGACTTCTAAGAGTACATCCATCTCAAGTTCTTCAAAGATTCGCCCAGCATCTTTCGGCTTCATATTCTCATAAATTTTGATCAGATTGACCAGCTTTTCATCTTGCTCGTCATCATATTTGATCATCTTGTCTTCAATGGTTCGTTGCAGTGCCTTGAGGGATTGTACTTTTTTATCAATTCGGCCTTCAGCTGCCTTAAGTAGATTCTCTCGCACATCAAGCTCGCGGGCTTGGGCTTCAATTTCTTCGCGGCGCTCAGCAAGCTTCTGCAACAAGTCAACTTCTGCTTGAGTATAAAATGTCGGATCATCCACAGAAGATGTCTCCTCATCATCTGCTTCTTCAGCCGCTTCTTCCTCAGCTATGGCCTGTTTTTCTTCTTCGCTTAACTCTTCAGTATCAGCTTGGGCCAGCTCAAGCACCTTAGGCGGTGCCGGATGGCGGCTTTTCATAATTTCAGAGGCTGATTTGGGGCGTTCCTGCGGGGTCTTTTGAACGGCTTCAGCTTTTGTCACTGATACACCATCCATCCAATCGCCCATACCTTCCCAGATGGCATTGACTTTAATGGTCAGCAAAAAGGCCGCAACAAAGATTGTCACGGGTAAGACGCGTAATTTATTCAACATGGACATCATAATTGTGTCTCCCCGCCCTTAACGGACCGACTCCAATGCTTTTAACAATTCACGTTCTGCATCAGACTTCGGTTTAAAATCATCTTCTTGCGGCGCTGCTGGCTGAGCTGCTTTAGGCTGGGCAGCAGCGGCAGGCTCAGGTGGTGCAACCGTATCCTTGACCTTTTTACCTGCATAAGAAGGAGTCTCAGGGCGATTGTTGCGCACGCTATCTTCCAGTTTATCAGCCGATGCACCAGCGCGATCAATCAGGAAGTTCAAATCATCGCGCAAGGCTTCTGCTTTTCGCAAGGTCTCTTGAACATCGCGTTTCATATCATCGGCTGATCCGGTCAGCTTATGAATACTTTCTTCTGCACGGATGGTGGCATCATTAAATTGATTGGCCAATTCTTCCAGCTCAGACTGATCCTTGCGCAAATCAGAAAGGCGACGGTTTAACATGACCGCGTAGGCAATTGTCGCGATTAACAAGATCGCAATCAGCATGTCCAAAATTAATGCAAATGGCACTGCCTTTATCCTTTCTGCTTCGTAATTTCGTCGTCAATACGCACGGCAATATTATTGCCTTTGCGCCCCATCTTACCAGTATACATGGAAACGCCGCCACAGCGAATCTCAATATCGGAATCCGGTGTGGCATTAAACATAATTTGTGAACCGATCTTCAAATTAATGATATCGGTCAGTTCCATATATTGCTCATCCAGCACGGCTTCCAGATCCACATCGGTCTGCCAGAGCTCACGCGCCAAGTGGGTTTCCCAAATACTGTCACGACCGAATTTCTCACCCATGAACATCTGCAAGAGAAGTTCACGAACAGGTTCCAAGGTCGCATATGGCAAGAGCATTTCCACACGACCACCACGGTCTTCCATATCAATACGCAGCTTGGCAACAATCGCGGCGTTACTTGGGCGTGAAATGGTTGCAAAGCGTGGGTTTGTTTCCAAACGATCAAAGCGGAACGACACAGGTGACAGCGGGTCAAAGGCGGCGGACAAATCATTCAACACCACGTGAACCATTCGTTCAACTAGGTTACGTTCAATGGTCGTATAGGGCCGCCCCTCAATACGCATGGCCGCCGTACCACGGCGCCCACCAAGCAACACGTCCACGATGGAATAGATCATGGAACTGTCAATGGTCAAAAGACCGTAGTTATCCCATTCTTCCGCCTTAAATACACCAAGCATGGCCGGCAGAGGGATAGAGTTAAGATAGTCACCAAAACGGATAGATACAATGTTATCCAGCGAAACTTCTACGTTATCGGATGTAAAGTTACGCATGGATGTGGACATCATACGTACAAGGCGGTCAAAAACCACCTCCAGCATGGGCAGACGTTCGTAAGAAACAAGGGCAGAGTTCAGGATTGCCTGAATACCGCTTTGCCCGCCTTCTTCATCATGGTCTTCGTCAAAACCAAGAAGGCTATCAATCTCATCCTGGTTTAGGACACGCGTAGATTCACGACCGCCAACCGCCCCTAAGAGGTCAGCACCGCCACCACCATCGTCACCGACCATGGACTCCCATTCTGCGGCGAGATCGTCGTCTTCACCTTCCGCCTCGTCATCACCGAGGGCTGCTTCCCATTCTGCAGCGAGATCTTCACCTTCGTCATCGGCGACAGTCATAAACCCTGTCCTTCACTATCTTCTCTTACAGTCTCAAAACTACCGATAATAATCTTCGCAATTATTGTACCAGCATTTCTTTAAAAAGCACGTCATTGACTTTAACCGGAGCCACGGCCGCATTTACACGCGCCAAAAGCTCCTCGCGCAAACGATACATGCCTGCTGAGCCTTTTAAGTCTTCAACACGTAACTCACGTAAGTATACCTGAAAAGCATCAACAACACGATCCTGCACAGCAACAACCTTATCAACTTCCAAGGCATTGGGCACTTCAAGGCTTACACGGATTTTCAAGAAGCTGGATTTACGCCCTGTTGTATTCAGGTTCACCAAAATTTCAGGCAAGTCTGTAAAAGCAACAGGTCCAGCAGCTTCACCGCCACCTTCGCCGCCTTCACCACCTTCGCCTTCTGCGCTTTCTTCCGCACCGATCAACGGGTCAAGCAAGCCCGTAAAATAAGCACCTGCCGCACCACCAATAATCAGAACCAGAGGAATGGCCAACATGAGGATTTTCTTTTTCCCCCCGCCCCCGCCGGAGCCGCCTTCCTCATCATCCAGATCTTCGTCGTCATCCATGTCGTCGTCGAGATCATCATCAGCCATGTCTTAATACTCACACTTATAGTCAAATACATTCATTGGTCGCCACTATACATGGCTACCCTTATTTACACCATAATTAGCAAGTGGTTAACAACAGGTTTAAAGAGTTTTTTTTCTTTAAAGGCAAAAATAGTCCCTTAGAGGCCAGATTGACATGGAATTTATTGCCGCCCGGCAACAAAAATTACCGGAACATTTTGTTCCACCTCCACCCTCACAAAGACATAACTTATTGATTTTAATCATATTTTAAAACTGGCACGGTCTCTGCATATATACTCGCAACAACGCGGCAAAATGTCGCACACTAGAGCGAATTAAGTTTAAGAGGCATAGCCAAATGGAAAATTCATTACTCATTGCACTGTCGAGACAAACGACACTCAAGCGTGAAATGGCATCTGTGGCTAACAACATCGCCAACATGAACACACATGCTTATAAGCGTGAGTCCATGATGTTTGATGATTACCTGATGCGTAGTAAAGGTGGCGACGCCATCATGGGCGACAAATTGATGTTCGTTCGTGACGTTTCCCAATATCGCGACATGTCAGAAGGAAGCCTAGAAGAAACAGGCAACCCTCTTGATGTTGCGGTTCACGGTGAAGGTTTTTTCGTTGTGGAAACAGAAGGTGGCAACCGCTACACACGTAACGGCCACTTCCAACTCAATGACGAAGGCGTGGTTGTGACTTCTGATGGCAACCCGGTTCTGACTGAAGATGGTGAGCAAATCCAGACAAACCCAACCGACACCCGCATCGAAATCAGCCGCACGGGTCAGATTTACACAGATGCAGGCGAAATCGGCAAACTGGGTATTGTTCAATTTGAAAACCCACAGTTCATGAAAAAGGTATCCAACACCCTGTATAGCTCAGCTGATGCGGGCACACAGGTTGAAATGCCACACGTTATTCAGGGCAAACTTGAGCTTTCCAACGTACAGCCAATCATCGAAATGACCCGCATGATTGAGGTACACCGTTCATACGAAAAGGCAAAGAACCTTGTCACCAAAGAAGATGAACGTATGCGCAAAGCCCTTTCATTAGTTAGAGACCAATAAGTAAGCGCCGATCAAACGGCTAGCTAGAGCGAAGAAGTTTAGGAGTAAAGAAAATGAGATCATTAAGTATCGGTGCTACAGGAATGCTGGCTCAACAACAAAATGTTGAAGTCATCTCAAACAACCTGGCAAACATGAACACAACGGCTTTCCAACGTCGTCGTACAGAGTTCCACGATCTTTTGTATCAAAACATCCGTCGTGTGGGTTCCACCTCTGCAGATGACGGCTCAGTCGTTCCTGCTGGTGTACAGCTTGGCTTGGGTGTGAAACTTGCTTCTGTTTATCGTATTCACGAACAAGGCAACCTGACGGCAACCGACAACACGTTTGATCTTGCTATCCAAGGTAACGGCTTCTTCCAGATCACTCTGCCAGATGGTCAAACAGCTTACACACGTGATGGTACATTCCAGCTTAACGGTGATGGCGAGCTTGTCACACATGATGGCTACCTCGTTCAACCGGGCCTGACTATTCCAGCAAACGCTGTTGATGTAACGGTTAACTCTTCTGGTGAAGTTCTTGCAAAAATCGATGGTCAAGTTGATCTGCAAAATGTTGGTCAATTGACATTGGCAAACTTCCCAAACACAGCGGGCTTGAGCGCACAAGGCTCTAACTATTACCTGCAAACGCCAGCTTCTGGTCAGCCTGCAACGGCCGTTCCGGGCTCAACAGGTTATGGGTCAATCCTGCAAGGTTTTCTTGAAACATCAAACGTAAATGCTGTTTCAGAAGTAACCAACCTGATCTCAGCCCAACGTGCTTACGAAATGAACTCCAAGGTGATCTCGACTTCTGATGAGATGATGGGCACCTTGTCGCAGATGCGCTAGGAAGGAACTAAGTCATGAAACACTTTATTTTTCTTGCAAGTTTACTTGGTACTTTGTTGTTTGCCCCTGCTGGCAATGCCACAACCGATACCCTCGACACAATGGCAACAGGCGAAACTGGCCCGATTGCTTTGCGCGAAAACATTGTGGTCTCTGGTGCCTATATCCGTTTGGGCGATCTGTTTGCAAACGCACCGATCGACAAAGCCGAAACAGCGGTGGCTTATGCGCCAAAACCAGGTCGTCGCGCTTCTTTCGATGCCCGTTGGTTATACCGTGTGGCGCGTGCCTATGGCTTGAAATGGCGTCCGCTTTCTTCAGACCTGCGCACCATGGTTACGCGTGACAGCATCCAAATTCAAAAAGACGAAATCATTGATGCCTTGATGGCCTCCCTTAATGACTATGATCTGCCATCTAACCCACATATTGAGCTGAGCAACAAGCACCTGCGCATTCATGTGCCAAGTGAGATCATGGCAGAAGTTTCTGTTGAAGATGTGAGCTATAACCGCCGCACCAACCGCTTTGCCGCTATGCTCAGCGTGGGTGAGAAAAACATGAACGCCAGCCAACGTGTTCGTGTAACAGGCCAAGTTCATCAGATGATTGAAATCCCAACATTGGCACGTCGCCTTAGTAAAGGTGAAGTGATTGCCCAAAATGATATTACTTGGGTCAAGCTTCGTGCAGATCGTGCCCAACGCGGCGTGATCACTGAGTTGCAAGATGTGGTCGGCATGACACCGAAACGCTCTTTGCGACCAGAACAGCCTATTCGCACAATGGACATTCAGCGCCCTGTGATCGTCCCTAAAGGCAGTGTTGTTACAATCATTTTGAAAAAACCCGGCATGACCCTCACTTCAAAAGGGCGCGCTATGGAAAATGGCGCTGATGGTGACACCATCCGCATCAACAACACAAAAACAAAACGCACAATTGACGCTATCGTTATCGGTAGCTCCATGGTCACGGTTCTTCCGATCCTTGACCAACCAGCTCAACTCGCATCAATCAATTAATTTTAAAAGCGAACTTGAGCCCCGTTCTTAGAGCATATGTATAGGAGACTAGACATGTTACAATTTAAAAATATTCTCCGCCTTGCAGCCATTGTGACCTTAATGTCCACACTTTCTGCCTGCGGTCTCTTTACCCGCCTGTCCCATGTTGGTGACGGCCCAAAAACAACAGAAATCGTCAACCCGACAAAACGCCCGGATTATCAGCCTGTCAGCATGCCGATGCCCGCACCAAAAGCCGCCCATATCAACCCAAATTCACTTTGGCGCAGCGGGGCACGCGCTTTCTTTAAAGACAATCGTGCCAACGAAGTGGGCGATATCCTGACAGTCAGCATCGCTATTTCTGATAACGCAAGCATCAACAATAAAACAGAACGCACACGCGCTGACGGCGAGACAGGTAATTTAACCAACCTTTTCGGCTTTGAAGCCGGCCTTGCCAAAATCGTCTCCTCCAATGTGGATAACGCTTCAACTGTAAGCTTGAACACAGACCACACCACATCAGGTGAAGGCAAGATCGCACGAGATGAAAGCATCACCATGACAGTGGCCGCTGTGATCACCCAAATCCTGCCAAACGGCAATCTTGTGATCAACGGTCGCCAAGAGACATTGGTGAACTACGAGCTGCGTGAACTCAATATTACAGGAATTATTCGTCGCGAAGATATCACTTCTGCCAACACCATCGACCACACAAAAATTGCTGAAATGCGTGTGACATACGGTGGGCGCGGTAACGTATCTGAACTGCAACAACCACGTTGGGGTATGCAGGTCCTCGATATCATCGCACCATTCTAAGTTTCTATGCCCTAGCTCTTATCGCTCTAAGACACTAGGAAACTCACAGGCCGAAGTCATCTGACTTCGGCCTTTTTTTTGTGATTATAAAAGAACGTCTTTAACAGCGCTGATCACTTCATTCACCTCAGCCTCACTCAGGGAGGAATAAAGCGGCAGGGCCAGAACCCGTTCATAAAAAAGCTGTGCACCGGGCAGGTTTGGCTCACCGTAAAGCTCAACATAATAGGGCTGATTAGCCACCGGAATATAATGCACCTGTGTGCCGACCCCTTTTTCCATTAAGGCCTTACAAACCTCAGGGCGTTTTTTGCCTAGTTTATCAAAATCAATCAACAACTGAAAAAGATGCAGCAATGGCTCCCCATTTTCAGTTGGCGAGACCGATTTGATATAAGGCGAAAGACCATCCAGCTCCTCACGGTATTTCTGGACAATCTCCATACGGCGCTGCCCAACCTCTTGAAGGCGGCTTAATTGGCAAATGGCAAGGGCTGCGTGAACATCTGATAAACGGTGGTTATAACCAAGCTCATTCATCTCATAAGCCCATGGCCCAGTTTTTTCATCGCGCAGCATACCGTGATTGCGCAAAATGCGCATGCGCTCAGCCATTTGCGCATCATTTGTTGTGACCATCCCGCCTTCACAAGACGTAAAGCTTTTCGTCGCATGAAGGGAAAAACACGCCAAATCACTATAAGCGCATGCCCCAACAGGATAAGCTTGGTTGGTGCCGCCCAAAGCATGGCAGGCATCTTCCACAATCTTCCAGCCCTTAGACCTTGCATAGTCTGAAAGGCTTTTCATATCGGCGCAATGTCCACCGATATGTACGGGATAGATCGCAACAATCCCCTCCCCTGCTTTTTCTTCAGCCGCTTTTAAATTCTCCAGCGTCATAATGGCTGTGTCAGGATCAACATCACAAAAAACCACATCAGCCCCGCACATACGCACCGCATTTGCTGTGGCTAAAAAAGTCAAAGCAGGCACGACCACCTTATCCCCCGGCTTCAATCCAATTGCGAGAGAGGCAAGATGCAAGGCTGTTGTACCATTGGAACAAGCCACAGCTTCTTTTGCCTGAACCAAAGCTGTAAACTGTTTTTCCAGTTCCGGCACTTTTGGTCCGGTTGTTAAAAACTGGCTTTTGAGCACATCAACAACAGCATCAATATCACTTTCGCGTACATCAGGTCGCGCATAGGGCTTGAAAGACATTCGCTTTCCTTTTGTCTGATTTCTCATAAAACATGACATGGAATAAAAAAAGCGGCAACCTTTCGATTACCGCTTTTCAATTCTTCAAAGATCAACCGACCTTAGTCATCACGATGGGTTTTTTCCATACGTTCATGACGTTCTTGGGCTTCAATGCTCAGCGTCGCAATTGGGCGCGCTTCCAAACGGCGAATACCAATAGGCTCGTCCGTTTCTTCGCAATAGCCATATGTCCCTTCATCAATGCGGATCATGGCCGCATCAATTTTGCTGATCAGCTTGCGCGCACGATCACGTGTACGAAGCTCAAGTGCGCGGTCTGTTTCCATAGACGCACGATCAGCCAAATCAGGTGCTTGGTTGTTTTCTTGTTGGAGATGCTCAAGCGTTTCGTTTGATTCACGAATCAGCTCTTCTTTCCATGCCAAGAGTTTTTCACGAAAATACTGTTGCATATTTTCATTCATGAACTCTTCTTCATTTGTCGGCTTATAATCTTGTGCCAATGTGACGGTCATCCCAGTGCCCCTTACTTGCGTGCCCATCCTGCTAATTTTGGGCGCAATATAAGGAGAGTCTCGCAATATCGCAAGAATTTTTCTTCATAGAGTTGCAAGTTTATTTTTTTGTGAAAACACAATAACTTAGGGAATACCTACATAACCTACAGGTTATTTGTTGCGTCCCCACTTCGCAATTTCAACCTCTGCGCGCAGCTCAATCTCATCAATAATCTGCTGTAAGGCCGGATCTTCGACCGTTTCACGCCGACTACGCAGTAAATGAGCAAGATTTTGCAAACGTTCAACCGAGATACCACCAGCTAAAATTTCGCGCTGTATCTCACTTAAACGCTCCAGAATATCTTCCCCGCGTTGGAAAAGGGCACGACGGTTTTCTTCTTCAGTAGCATCACCGACTTCTTGAATGGAAAGAATGGAGTCCATAGAGGCCACGGGATTAACCTCTTGAAATTCGACCTGCCCCTCGTTGCCCCCTGTGGCACGGTTGAGATGAGTAGAAAAACCACCGGATTTACCAGTTCCCTCTTTCTTTGTGCTTTTCACCGCTGGCTTACTTGGCCCTACGTTTGAAATCTTCATCTCAACATCCAGTTCAATTTATCTCTAGTCTTTATTATAGACCAATTTTAAGCGCTTCCCAAGTGGGGAAACTCTGCCCGGCAAGATTTTCCACTTTCCCTTAACAATCCTTAATAGATAACATTTTTTCCTTTAATTTCAATAGATTAAATTGTGGCACAGGGTTTGCGTATAGATTTGCGGGTCATTGTACCCACAGTGTTAATTTAACTAATGAGGAATGCGATGAGTATATTAGGATCATTCGCGGCCCCTGTCGGCGCTATGATGGCGCAAAGCGAAAAGATGGAAGTCATTGGCTTGAACATCGCTAACCTGAACACAGGCGGCTATAAACGTAGTGAGACCAATTTCTCTACGATGCTTGCCCAAACCTATGACCATAATAAGGATATAGGTGGCGTTCGGTCGATTTCACGCTCGATGATTTCCCAGCAAGGGTCGATGATTTCCAGTGATAGCAACTATGATGTTGCCATCAATGGTTCTGGTTTTTTCCAGCTAAATTCCGAAATTGATGGGAGCGGTACGACTGTTTATGGTCGCGACGGGATGCTCGAACAAAAACTTGGTGACGAGATCACCATCAATATAAACGGCACCGATGTGACTTCCTATGAAGGGTATCTAGTTGATAAAAACGGCTATTTCGTTCAGGGCTGGCCGGTCAACGCCGATGGAGAAACTTTCCCCACTGATGAAGGCTCACTACAATCTTTAAGGATTGATCCAGAAGCCTTCACCTCAAATGGCGAAGCCACAACTGCGGCCTCCATTGGGCTGAACCTACCTTCAGATTCGGCTGCGAACTATGATGAATCCACTTTCATCAAAGCTTATGATGCCAATGGGGACTTACAGTCTTATCAGCTGAAATTCACCAACTTTGTCTTGGGTAATCAAACCAATACCATGACGCCCAACTGGAATATTCCAGCCTCAGCAGCTATTGGATTTTCAGAAACAGCAACCACGACCCTCTATAACACAGAAGGTTTTGAACAGGACGTTGACCTCCAATTTACAAAAACGGCAGCAGACACATGGGATTTGCGCATCTTTGAGGGTTCAAGTGAGCTGGATGTCGATGGCACAGTTGATGGTACACCCAATGCCATCAGCGTGACGTTTGACCCCACAACCGGGGCCATCACCTCAACACCAACATCAATCACGGTTGATACAAGCCCTACTCTTGGCGCGACGTTCACATTGGATATTGCCTCACTCACGCAAAATGCAGGTGCGGCAATCACCCAGACCAGCACAACAATTGACGGTGTGAAAGCCCAGCAAGTCAATAACAACTGGACGCTTGAAATTTTTGAATCCGATGGGACGGCCCTGAGTATTGATACAGATACCACCCCCAATCGTTTACAATTAACTTTCAATCCTGATGGTTCTCTCAGCACGCCCACATCTGTGACTATTCCAGGCTCAAGCGGGAGCTTTGCCTTGGACATGACCAATATGACCAACTATGCCTCCGGTCAAATTGCTGAAGTCTCTTATGATTATAACGGTCGCTCCGATGCAACACTCACGAGTTTTGAGTTCAACGCGGCTGGTGAAATCGTTGGGCGTTTCTCAGATGCAACCCAACGTCCGATCTATAAGCTTCCGCTTGTGACCTTTACCAACCCTGATGGGTTAGAGCCCATTAACGGGAACGTTTATCGCTATGACCCCAATGCGGGGACAGCCGTTGTGCGAACCGCCAATGGTCAAGGGGCCGGAACCTTTGTGCCAAATGCACGCGAAACCTCAAACGTTGAGCTCAGTGATGAATTCACCAGAATGATCATCACTCAAAATGCCTATAACACGGCCTCAACGGTTGTCAAAACCATTGATGAAATGACCGAGGTTGCCCGTGACTTGAAAGCTTAGCTTGGCTCATTAAGCACCAATTAACACTGTTCTTTGCCTATGGGGACACCATCTATAAAGCGGGTGTCCCCATAGTCTTTTACCCGGCAGTTTTTACCCATAGGTAGGTAAAGAAGCCTTCACCCCAAGAAACACCCCATAATAACAATACATAACACGTTGTTTTTATTAATTTTTTAAACATTTATATTCTGGCACAGCCTTTGCTTAATAAATTAATAAGAATAATCGGCTTCAATGTAGGCCAAGTTTTTTTAACGGCTAACAGATGAGAAAACCATGACTGCCGTCACAAAGAGAACCACACCAGCGTTTAAGAGCGCATTAGAAACAACCAAGAAGCTCGCGCTGACTTGGTTGCTGGGTATCTTCATTGTTGCAGGTACCATTCTTTTGTTAAACGCTAATCATGCAAATGCATCTTCACGCATTAAAGACATCGTCACCTTTGAAGGCGTGCGCGACAACATGCTTGTCGGTTACGGTCTTGTCGTTGGTCTCAACGGCACAGGTGACGGTCTTGCCGATGGTCATTTCACCAAACAGAGCTTGCACTCCATGTTAGAGCGCCTGGGTGTAAAACCGACCGAGTCTGGCCTTGATAGTAAAAACGTTGCCGCCGTTATGGTCACAGCAGCACTTAAACCCTTTGCCCGCCAAGGCTCACGCATTGATGTAACCGTCAGTGCCCTTGGTGATTCTGATAGCCTTATGGGCGGAACCCTGCTCGTAACACCGCTGATCGGTGCTGATGGTGAAGTTTACGCTGTTGCCCAAGGTCAACTGGCTGTTGGCGGCTTCACCGCTGGTGGGGCCGCTGAAACCGTGACCAAAGGTGTGCCAACATCTGGTCGTATTGCCAGTGGTGCCATTATTGAGCGCGAGCTTCAGTTTGAAATGGCGCAGATGGAAAATGTAAAACTTTCCCTGCGCAATCCAGATTTCACAACCGCGCGCCGCGTCTCTCAAGCCATCAATGCATTTTTGGGATCAAGTTCTTCACGCCCAACTGACCCGGGTACAGTACAACTGGACATCCCTGATCATTACGATGGCAATGTGGTCAACCTACTCACAGATATTGAACAGCTCCGTGTGGAGCCTGACCAAATGGCCCGTGTGGTCATTGATGAAACAACGGGCACCATCGTGATGGGGGAAAATGTACGCATCAGTACTGTCGCCATCGCCCAAGGTAGCCTGACCATCCGCATTACAGAAAACCAGCAAGTCTCCCAGCCCGGCCCGTTTGCAGAAACAGGCACAACAGAAACCGTTGATCGTACAGCCGTTGATGTTGATGAAGGCGACGAAAAAAAGCTGACGGTTCTGGATGATGGTGTGTCACTTCAAGAACTGGTTAATGGTCTAAACGCGTTGGGCATCGGCCCGCGTGACATGATCACCATCTTGCAAGCCATTAAGGCCGCAGGTGCCCTGCAAGCCAAAATCGAGGTGATGTAATGAGCGATTTATCAATCATGAGCCAAGCCCAAATGGCCTTGCAACAAGCACAATCCCAGCAAGCTATGGCGGGCCTTGATCAACCTAAAAAACAAGATGCAGATAGTTTTGCAAAAGCACTGAGCTCTCAGCAAATGAAAGACCCGTCTTTCATGGAAGCCCACCAGCGTCGCAAAATCCGTGAAACCGCTGTTGATTTTGAAGCCCAGTTTTTAAGCCAAATGCTCCAGCCCATGTTTGAAGGGCTCAATGCGACTGAGCCTTTTGGCGGCGGTCATGCTGAAAAAATGTGGCAAGGCATGTTGGTTAATGAATATGGCAGCTCGCTTGCCAAGTCCGGCGGCATCGGTCTTGCCGATGAAGTTGAACGCCAACTCTTGCGCGCACAGGAAGGATTATAATTATGGATATGATGGAACGCGTGAACGATCTGATTTTCATCTGCGAACGCATGATCGAAATCTTAAGTGCTGAAAATGACGCCTTGCGCAGCCATGGTGGCAATAAAGTCCAAGATCGGCTGGATGAGAAAACCCAGCTCAGCCTGTTTTATGAACGCCACATGAAATCCCTGCAACGCAAGCCCGACGCTTTCAAGGGTATTGATGAAGATACCCGGAAAAATTTGCGTGAGCTTGGTGAGGAAATGCAGGAGCTCCTTGATGAAAATGGCCGTTTGCTCAAAATCGCCATGGACACCAATCGTAAATTCATGCGCCGTGTGGCAGAAGCTGCACAAGAACACACACCCCATAGTGGAACCTATGCAAATAACGCGCGGGTCGGCTCTCAAGCTCCGCACAGTGCATCTGTTTCCCTAAACCAAGAACTCTAAGAAGAGAGTCGGAGGTCTATTATGGCAGGCTCAATTACGCTCGCACTACATACGGCAAAGGACGGATTGCTCGCCATGCAATCAGCGCTCGGAACTGTTGCTGAGAACGTTTCCAACGCCAACACGGAAGGTTATTCACGAAAGATCGTGAACCTTGAAACACGCGTGGTTGAAGGCAATGGTGCTGGTGTTCAGATCTCCGAGGTCACACGTACCGTTGATGAAGGGCTCATGCGCGATGTGCGCGAAGAAAATGCCGCCCTTTATCAATATGATGTGAAAGACAGCTATTATCAGCGCATGGAAGAACTGTTTGGGTCCCCTGGCGATAACACCTCAATCAGTCATATCATGTCTGAGCTTGTCGGCTCTTTAGAAATGCTCTCCACCAGCCCGAACAGCACGCTTAATAAGCAGGAAACCATCCGCTGGGCCATGAATAGTGTGGATAAAATTCAGGATATGGCAACTGAAATTCAGGATTTGCGCCTCCAAGCCGATGTGGATTTGGCAGAAGCTGCAACTGAAGCCAATGAGTTGATCCATGCCATTGCCGACATGAATGATAAAATCATTCGTAACCAAGCTGTCTCTAACGATGTATCGGACTTAAAAGACAAACGCGACATGGCTTTGGATGAGCTCTCAACACTGATGGACATTCAATATTTCCAGCGCACCAACGGGGAAGTTGCCGTTTTCTCCAGAGGCGGTACGGTCCTTGTGGATTCTGATGCCCAAACCATCTCTCACACCCGCGCAGCAGCCAGTGGCCCGACCATTTCCCACGCCCAAGGCGGCTTTACCGGGATCAAGGTCAACAGTTACGATATCACCAATGATTTGCTTGGCGGTAAGATGAAAGGTCTGGTTGACTTACGCGATGGCGCGCTTAACGATATGCAGCGCACCCTTGATGAGCTATCAGAAGAAATGCAAGAAGCGGTAAATGATATCCATAATATGGGTATGTCCTTTCCCGGTAACCAAAGCTATGAAGGCCAGAATTATTTTGCCGATGTCAGTGCCCAGACCATGGAATTTGGCAGCGGCAGTGATACCCGTATGGTCCTATTTAACAGTGATGGCGAACAACAAGCTACAACCACACTGGCAACCCTGTTTCAAGATACAACCGGGTCAAATGATGATGGTATTGATTATGGCGCCACGGGTAACAACGGCACCCAGATCATCAATATCGAAGAAGTTGCCACCCGTATGGAAGAATGGCTGGATGGCGAAGGGGCCACAGCAACAATCTCCTTTAGTGAGACAGATCACGGCTTCATGAACATCACCATTGGTGACAGCAGCATGTATCTGGCTTTTCGCGATGAATATGCCGACACAACGGTTGGGGAAAGTATTGGTGACCTCGGCCTGACCCATCAAAATGCGTCTATTACCTTTGATGCCTCTGGTGAATCGGACGGCTCGGGCAACTATAGCCACACGACTGAAAGTCACAGCGGCTTTGCAAACTTCATGGGGTTAAACGACTTTTTCGTCGACAATCAGGTTGCTGATACATATGAGAGTAAAGTCGTTCCAACCACTTCAACGACTTCAGCTACCACGCTGTTCTTTTATGATCAAGACAGTGGTGTTGGCTCAGGTAATGATAAGCATAGTGGTGCAGGCTTTACCGTTCAAGCAGGCTTAACACTGGAAGAACTGGCAACCGAGATCAACAATGATGCGACCCTAAATGGGGAGCTGGAAGCCGTTGTTGTACCTGAGGGCTCAGGCGAGCGCCTGCGCATCACCCATACCGAGGGTAAAGAACTTGTAATTGCCGAAGTCAATGGCGGCACCATGCTCTCAGACTTGGGCATAGCAGAATCCAATATTGGGCTTGCTCAGGAAATCAATGTTCGCACATCTTTGCAATCTACACCAAGTCTCGTGGCAGCCCAGCGCGTTCAATTTGACAGTACAATCGGGATTGCGGGCGGCGAATATTATACTGCTGCCAGTGATAACTCAAACGCGGTTGGTATGGCAGAGGCCATGACCACCTCACATGATTTTGATGCTGCTGGTAGCTTTATTGTCGGTAGTAAATCCTTGATGGATTATTCCATTGATGTCTTGGCCTCCAGCGCCAGTTTATCGGCAAATAATTCATCTGATCGCGATACACAACAGGTACTGGTCGATAGCCTCAAAAATAAATCCGATACCTTTAAAGGGGTAAATCTGGACGAAGAGCTATCCCAACTGATATTATATGAACAAGCTTATGCAGCGAGTGCACGGGTTGTGAGTGTAATTAACGAAATGTTCGATGTGCTTGATCGAGCTGTAGGTTAAGGAGAGTAGAAAATGTCACGCGTAACAGACCTCTCAACACAGCAATTGCTCGTGCGCCAAATGATGCGCACTCAGCAGAACCTCACTGAAGCCGAAATTCAGGTCACAACCGAGAAAAAGACCCAAGTTTATTCTGGTATCGTTGCCCAATCGCACCGTCTTGTCAGCCTTGAGGTGAGCAAGACTCTATCTGAACGATATGTACAAAACAACCAGACGGCTGAACTACGCCTTGATTCAGCCTCAACCTCTCTTGAAGCCATTGAAAAAAGCGTTAGTGAATTTCACCGCCGCTTGCAGTCTTATAAATCCAATCTCTCGAACCCTCCGGTTCAAGATGATACGCAAGAGCTGCAAAAATGGGCTCTGTCCAGCCTGAAAGATTTACAATCTTACCTCAATCTTGACGTGGACGGTCAATATCTCTTTTCTGGAACCAAAACAACAACCCAACCTGTTGATTTGGGGCTTTCAACCATTGATGCTTTTCAGGCTGAATATGATGGTCAAAAAATCAAATACCCAACAACGCGTGATGCCCATTTACAAGAATTCACCATGTCAAATAATGGCGAGGGTATTTCTGCCATTACCGATGCGTTGACATTTGATCGCGATGATACAGCCGGTACAAGCACCCTGACCATTGCACCAGGCACTGGTTCAACACAGAGTTTTGCAAACTTGGAACCCGGCTCAACAATTACCATTGCCGATACGGGCTATAACGATGGTAACTACACGATCAAATCAATTGACAGTAACACACAAATCACCATTGAAAGCACCCAGCTTGTCACCCCGACAAACGCACAACCGGAAAATGTCTATATTGTTAAGAATGACGGCACTAAAATCGATTGGGCAACCAGTGGCGGTGTCACCATGGCGATTGGCACAGGGGCAGCTTCTGATACAATAACGGCAAGAACCGCTGGCGGTTTCTCTGAACTCAGTGCGGGCGATATCATTACCATCGAAGGTTCCGGCAACAGTGGTGAAAACGATAAAACATTTACCATTGGCTCCATTGATGCCGCAGGTACAGTTATCACACTGGATACTAAACGCTTTGAAGATGAAACAACAGGCGGCGTTGTTGATAGTGGTGGCGCAGAGGCTGCAACCCTAACGGAAAGTGGCGGCACAACATACCTGCCGGCTGCAACGGGTAACATTACCTTTACAGCAGGGCCTCCGGGCACTTTAGTTGCAGGTACAACAGGTAGCCTTTCTGGGCTGGCTGTTGGTGAGACATTTACTGTATCAGGCTCCACAGGAAACAATAAAACCTACACGGTTGCCTCAAATGATGGCACGACGCTGAGAGTTAATGATTGGGATATTTCATCCGCGACGTGGTATCAGGGCAATGACCAGAATGTGGAACATCGCTTAAATGAAAACCGCTCAATTGACATGGATTTCAATGCCATTGATCCAGCGATTGAAAAAGCCATTCGTGCCATGGGTATTATCGCCCAAGGTGTTTATGGCACTGCGGGTGGATTGGACCAAAATACGGACCGCCTTGATGATGCCATGTATCTGCTGGAAGATTCGTTATCCTTCCCAACATCAGGCACACCACCTTTTGGCGCAGAACAAACAGGTAGTTTCGAGCAAATCGCTTTTGATGTGGGCTTCATGCAAGTGCGTGTGAATACAGCCAATGAATCTCATGAGTCATACGTAGGCTTCCTTGATAAAAACATTGGTAACATCGAGAATGTCAACTTGTTGGAAGCCATCACCACCATGCAGGATCATGCCCGCACATTGGAAGCGTCCTATCAGGTTTTCTCACGCTTCCAAGAACTATCGCTCAACAAATATCTCTAATTATTGAGCTTTTGAAACTCTTTCAAGATAACCGGCAGTATCTCAAGGGAACTGTCGGTTTCTTTTTGCAAAAACGCATCAAACTGATCAAAAGGCAAAAGCCTGATTGCATCATATTCATCACGCGATGAAGACTGGAAAATACCTTCAAGGGCAGAAAAAGATAAAGCGGTTTTTAAGCTCAGCACCACATCAAAGGTTGAGCCATCATAAACACCACCAATAACTTTTGGCCTTGCACAGTCTTTTGATGTGAGACCGAGTTCTTCTTCCAATTCTTCAAACAGCTGGGCATGAAGATCAAGTTGGGATAAGCCGCCCGCCGGAGCAGGCTCCCACAAGTTTGGCGTATTCACGACTAAGGAACTCCGCCTACCAAGGACCAATCCTTCAGGACAAATGGTCAAACCCGTTACGGCCATGGCAGAAATATCAAGCTTGGGAATTTTGCGCGCTGCCAACACATAACTATAATCTGTTTGATAAAGACGAATGACCTCAGGCGTTATCTTATCCAGCGCATAGATTGGCCCTTTTGTCAGGTTGGGATTTGCTTTTAGCTCCCCTTCCCAGTTCAAACCCACTTGGGTCTGGGTTTCCTCATCTATTTCAGGGGGATCAACAAGGGCAAGGGCGACATCTTCATTTAGATCATACCATTCAATCATGTTGCCCCCACCTTCAAAAGATTGTTATAAATTCCTAATAAACTTTCATACCATGGAGAGACTTGTGCGGACCATTAATATTTCAAATCGCCCGATCGGACAGGGACAGCCTCCGTACATGATCGCCGAAATTTCCGCCAACCATGGTGGTGATATTGAACGCGCGAAACGCATCATCGAACAAAGCGCCAAATCCGGTGCAGATGCGGTTAAATTCCAGCTTTATACGGCAGACTCTCTTACCTTAAATTGCCCACAAGAAGATTTCCTCATCACAGGGGAAAGCCTGTGGAAAGGCCGTCGCCTTTATGAGCTTTATGAAGAAGCCGCCACACCTTATGAGTGGTTTGAAGAACTCTTTGCTCATGCAAGAAAACATAATGTAACGCCTTTTGCCTCTGTCTTTGATGAGGCGGGCATTGAGTTTATGGAAAATTTAGGCGCTGAAGCTTATAAAATCGCTTCTTTTGAAACCGTTGATCTCGGCCTTATTTCAGCTTGTGCTAAAACGGGCAAACCGCTGATCATCTCAACAGGGCTGTGTACCCTAGAAGATATTCAAGATGCGGTTGATGCTTTTCATGATGCAGGCGGTACAGAGCTGATCCTCCTGCAATGTAACAGCTCATATCCCGCTAACCCCAAAGAAAGTCATCTGGTTAATATCCCGGATATGGCAAAGCATTTTAATGTGCCCATTGGTTATTCAGACCATACCACCACATCTGTGCAAGCCATTGCCGCAGTCGCCCTTGGTGCCACGGTTATTGAAAAACATGTGATTGATGCGCGCGAACCTGCAACGGCGGACTCAGCCTTTTCCTCTTTACCTGAACAGTTTTTAGAATTGTGCGACAGCTGCCTTGCGGCCTTTCATGCACGCGGGGAAATCTCTTACGGCCCGACAGAACATGAAAAAGGTTCCATTAAATTTCGCCGCTCCCTTTATGTGTGCAAAGACATCAAACAGGGGGAAGCTTTTAGCAAAGAAAACGTGCGCTCTGTGCGCCCGGGCTATGGCCTTGCGCCCAAACATCTTGAAAATGTCCTTAAAGGCAAAGCCACGCAAGACCTTGTGGCGGGAACGCCTGTATCATGGGATGTGGTTGAATGAGAACAAAACCACTTAAAACCGTTGCGCTGCTCGCCCGCCAACCGGGCTTGAATGTCTTGAAAGACTACCTGCTTCACTCAAAAGATATTGATCTAAAATGCGTCTTCACCCACGGCAAACTCCCAAAGGCTGAGGGCGGAGAAACCCGTGATGATTTTGAGGTGTTTCAGGACCTCTGCAAAGCCCACAACATCCCGCTTCACGCTGTGGATTACCCAGAAGCAAAAGATATTTCCCCCTATTTACCCGAGGATGAAATCGACATGATGGTGTCCCTTTCATGGAGATACCTCGTACCGCAACATGTATTGGACCGTTTTAAAGTCGGCACAACCAATCTTCATCGTGGCTACCTACCCACCTATGGCGGGGCCGAGCCTGTGCGCCGCGCCATTGAAGCGGGCGAAACATCGGTGAGCATTACCGCTCATGAAATGACCATTGAAATTGATGGCGGGGATAAACTGGCTGAGGTTCACCTGCCCATTGCCCCCTGCCCATCTGAGCAAAGCCCAAGCGATTATGCCGAAGTGGTGAAAAAACAGCTCGAACCGCTTTATCCTGATCTATGTAATCTCGCCATCAAGTCATGGCTGGCAAGAGGCTGATATGGCAAAACGTGGGCTTTTTCTAGATTTAGACGGCACCCTTTGTGATAGCGTCACGGGCTTAAAAAAAGCCTATCTGGGGTTTCTTGATACCTTTGGCGTGCGCGGCACTGATCAAGAATTTCAATCCCTAAACGGCCCACCCTTGCTGGAGGTGGTTAAAACCTTAAAACATACCCATCAGCTCCCCGGTGAATTGCCTGATCTTTATGACTATTATGTTGAAAAAACCGTTATTGCCCATGCAAGTTCACAACCTGCACGCGGGGCAAAAACCGTTTTAGAAAAAGCTAAAGAAAAAGACTATCTCATCGCCTTGGTCACCTCCAGCAAGCAAGACCAAGCTGAACATTGGTTAGAGCAGTTTAATCTGTCTGGCTATTTCTCTTGTGTGATTGGCGGAGATATGGTGGCAAAGGGGAAACCTGATCCGCTACCTTACACAACAGCACTGGAAAAGCTTTCAGTAGAAGCAGCCCATTCTTATGCGGTGGAAGATAGTGAGCAAGGTGCAAGTGCCGCGCTAAAGGCCGAAATCCCAACCTATCTGATTTCACCGGATAGACCGGAAAGCTTTGCCTCAGACATACATTTTAAGGGCCTGCTTACCAGCTTTGATGAGATGGCAACAAAACTCTAAAACAAAAAACGGGATACCTCAGGCATCCCGTTTTTTTAGAATTCTTAATTTAAGAAAACTTAGCTTGCTGCGCCTTCAAGAAGACCTTCTGAAATCTGTAGATTGATATTAACCAAAGAAGCAATATCACTCGCAGATAAACCTTCTGCACTTTTGAACGTGACTTCAGCCACATACTGGCCGAGCTTTAGCAAGTTATCACGCACATCAGCAGGAACTGCATTATCTTCTTTACTAACGAATGTACGAATAGCCACCCAGATTTCTAAATTATGATTAAGCGCATTTGTTAATGCAGCCGCATCATCATTTTCACGAGCCTGATCCAACAAAACGGCCGCACGGGACAATCCAAATGCATCTTTCTCGAGACTTGATAGATTGTCAAAATCGGCTTCAGCCATGGTACATTTCCTCCTTCATCAATAAGCGCTACTACGATAGTGGATGATGATAGGAATCCTGTCAATCAATATTGTTTTGGCACCGGAAGAAAAGCTAATATTTTCATAATCATCACTATTTTTAGCCCCTTTTTATAACTTGACGTTTTTTTCTACAAAAGCTGTTCTATTAATGAAAAAATAACTGTTATCCCCAATAGTAATATAAAATTGGACAAAATGCGCATATCAAGGAGTCTGCACTGTGTGGTTATCTAATTATTATGATTTGAACGTCAATCTCGATGGCAAATCCATCCTTGTAACCGGAGGCACAGGGTCCTTCGGCAAACGTTTTGTTAAAACTGTTTTAGAAAGATACAAACTCAAACGTCTTGTGATTTTTTCTCGTGATGAGCTCAAGCAGTTTGAAATGCAACAGCAGTTCTCCACAACTGAATATCCATGCATGCGCTATTTCATCGGTGATGTGCGTGATGAGACCCGCCTTGAAATGGCAATGAAAGATATTGATATCGTCATTCATGCCGCGGCCCTCAAACATGTACCAGTTGCGGAATATAACCCAACAGAATGTATTCGCACCAATGTAAATGGCGCTGAAAATGTTGTGCGCGCTGCCCTTGCCAACGATGTAAAGCATGTTCTGGCCCTTTCAACAGACAAAGCGGTCAACCCGATTAACCTTTATGGCGCAAGTAAACTGGCAGCGGATAAAATCTTTGTCGCCGCCAACAACCTTTCTGGCACAGACGGAACGGTCTTTAGTGTCGTGCGTTATGGTAATGTTGTGGGATCACGCGGCAGTGTGTTGCCGTTTTTCAAAAAACTGGTTGCAGAAGGCACAGACCATCTGCCCATTACCGATCCGGACATGACCCGTTTTTGGATTACGCTGCAACAAGGTGTGGATTTTGTAATTTCCAACCTGCGCTATATGCGCGGTGGTGAAATTTTTGTACCTAAAATGCCAAGTATGAAAATCACGGAAATGGCGACCTATATCGCGCCAGAACTGCCACAAAAAGTCATTGGCATTCGCCCGGGCGAAAAACTTCATGAAATGATGGTTTCTGAAGATGATGCTCCTTACACAGATGACCTCGGTGATCGCTATGTGGTCAAACCAGCCTTTAGTTTCTGGTCTGAGCGCGAAGCAGGCAGTAAAGAAATTGCCCAAATTTATAATGACGCAGTCGCAGCACAAAAAGGGTTCCGTTATGCCAGTAACATCAATGATGACTGGCTGGATAATGACCGCCTTGATCTGTTGTTAAAAGAACCAGCTACCTAAAAAGCCATGGCCCATATGCGCACAGTTGTTATCATTCAAGCCCGGTTTGGCTCTACCCGCCTGCCGGGCAAGACGCTTGAAAAAATCGGCCCCATAAGCGCCCTTCATCATGCGATTGCACGCTGTCAGCGCATTAAAGGTATTGATGATGTCTGCTGTGCAATCCCAGACCTTGCCCAAGATGACGCCATTGCACGTGAAGCTGAAAAATGTGGCACAACGGTTGTGCGCGGCCCCCAAGATGATGTGCTTAAACGCTATCGTATGGCTGCTGATGCAACACAAGCCAAAACCATCATCCGCATCACCAGTGACTGCCCGTTGGTTGATCCCGATATTTCAAGCCAGACCTTAAAACTTTTTGAACAATCCGGTGCAGACTTTGCCTGTAACAATGCCCCACCAAGCTGGCCCCATGGTTTTGATACGGAAGTGACCTCTTATGAATGGCTAAGACGCGCAGATGATGAGGCAACAGAGCCTTTTCACCGTGAACATGTCATGCCCTTTATTCGCACGCACTCAGATATCAAACTTGTAAATCTACCCAGCCCAACAGATTTACGTCAGCATCGCTGGACATTAGACTACCCTGAAGACCTCGAGTTTTTTAGAGCCTTGGCTCAAAAGCTTCCCGATTTGGTCAATGCAACAACAGATGACATACTGAAACTCCTTGAAAAGCAGCCAGAAATCAGTGAAATCAATCATCACTTACACGATAAATCGAGATAAAGACAATAAACTCGTTTCTAACTGTTGTTCTTCAAGCCCGTTTTCTTTACCATTACCTGCGTTTTTTACAGGCTGACTATTTTAAAGAAGGAATTTAAAAGTGCCCTTAACGATTGACCTTAAACACGGTGACCGCATGATTATCAACGGCGCTGTGATCGAAATGGCCAGCCCGAACTCGAAAATCATTATCCATAATGAAGCTGCGATTCTCCGTGGCAAGGAAATTATGCAGCAAGCCGATGCAAAAACGCCGGCAAAACGCGTTTATTTCTCCCTACAAGGGGCATATATTTTCAAGGAAAAAGAAGGCGAATTCCTGCACGCTTTTGATAAATACCTTGCTGATTTTTTACAAGCCACACCAAGCTCTTTAGAAATTGTCCAAAAAATCAAAGAGTTAGTAGAGGGTGACCAGATTTATAAAGCCTTGAAAGAGGCCGCACACCTGATTGAACATGAAGAAAAAGTGCTCAAATCAGCTGGTATTTCACTGGGCTAAAAAAACACCTGAAAGCGCAATATCCCTAGCCTTTTGTTAACCTGCATGATAGTATTATTGTCTGTGGGAAGTATCCCATCGTGTTTAATGTGATCTCTTGAAAACAGAAAGTTAGGATAAGATCATGACTGGTATCCTAGGTCCCGGCGATTTTGCAAAATCGTTTTCAGCAGTCCAAAGTGCTGCGGCTCGCCCCCAATTTGAGATGGGCTTTGCAATGCTGCAAAATGCGTTGCTGGATCAACTTGATGTTAAAATCAACGAGGTCATGGACCGTGACATCAACAAAGTTGATGCTTTCCTTACATTAGAACATAACAAACTTGGACGTGCGCTCCAGCATGTGGGTAAGTTTGGTAAAGATACACAGCATAATGCCGATGTGCTTAACGAATCCCTTGCCCTTGTTGAAAAGCTTGTTGAAGCCGATGAAAACAACAATGCAACAGACTTCAACAAATATAAGGAAGAGCTTGACGACCTCATGCTCAACTCCATTAAAGATGTAAATGGCGCTGCGGCTGGCCTTAACGTTAAGGACGGTTTTTACCAGTATCGTGAAAATGGCTCCGGTCTAACAGATTATGCCGATTATGCTGATGATAGCACCCGCAGTGATGCGGTTTTGGATTTACAAAACTCACTGCTTGCCACCTTTACTGTCATGGAAATCAACCGTGATACGGCCTATAGCGTGAGTACGGAATTGCAATCACGCCTGACCAGTATCGACATTCAAGTGAATGCTGATCAAATGGCTGAACGTACAGAAGCCATTCAGGAAATTGAAGATTTGCAAAAAGATTATGGTCACTTCCTGACCTATCTCTCGGTTGCCTTTGAGGTTGGCGCAAGTGCGGCCCAGCAACTCGCTGATAGCATCCAGCAAAATAACAGTCAAAAAGGTACTGTTATTGATATTATCTCTTAATTAACCTTTCCATGTAAGACTGCGAAATGCCTCTTTCTATGCGGGGCATAAAGATATTTTTTGCTGTTCTTATATTTTGGGGTTTTCATGCATCTCGTTCCCAACAATCGAAAACAAATTCTCCCTTTTTTGCCACAAAATGGCCGCGTCATCGAAATTGGTGTCGCCAAGGGTGAGTTTTCCCATGAAATTCTCCTACAGAATAATCCCAAAGAACTCCATCTGATTGATCCTTGGGAATTCCAACAGCGCGACGATTATTCAACAGATGCCAATAATGTTGAAGATAATGAACAAGAACAGCGTTTTCAGGATGTGCAGAAACGCTTTCAAAGCATGATCAATGCCGGGCGCGTCCATATGCACCGAGATTATTCAACCAATGTAGCTGACCAGTTTGAAGATAAAAGCTGTGACTGGATTTTCATTGATGGGTTACACAGCTATGAAGGCGTCAAAGCAGACCTTGAAGCCTTTCACATGAAAATTAAGGATGATGGCCTTATCCTTGGTCACGATTTCACCAACCATGCAGAAGCAAGAAGAATGAAATTTGGTGTGGTTGAAGCCGTAAATGAGTTTGTTGAAAAATATAACTACCAATTCGTTTTAATGACGTGGGAAAATTATCCGACGTATGTGTTATCACGCACGCCCGATAGCCCTGTTGTCCAGCATTTGCTTGGATCTTGTTTTATGACAGCCTCCAGCGCAATCAACCTGCCGGATTTCCCAGATAAAATGAAGTTTGAGCACCGCACTGTCTTTATGAATGACCAAGCCCGTGCCATTCCCACATTCACCTTAAAAGATGACGATTAAGCCGTTTCTTCAAAGATAGGATCTGATTATGCCTAAGAATAAAAAAGCCCTTGTCACATTGGCAATTGGTGAGCGTTACGAACAACTTTGGGACAAATATTGTAAAAACACATGGGGACCTTACGCTGAAAAACATGGCTATGACATCATCGTCATCAAACGCTGGCTTGATGAAACCCCACGCGAAATCCCTCGCACACCGCACTGGCAAAAGCTTTTGATCCTTGAGGCTGAAGAAACCCAAGGCTATGAAGACCTTGTGTGGATTGATACAGACATTGCCATTAACTTTGTGACCGCCCCTTGTATTGTTGACTCAAACAATTCCGATAAAATCGGTGTTGTTCGATATAATGAAACCTACTCACCTGAAATGCTTGATGGCGGCTTTGCGCGCACCTTAAGACAAAACGCTAGCCAGACCATTCGCCAAGCTGGAAATATTTCCTTTAGTGAACGCTATGAGCGCGCAGGCCTTCCCGGTGATGTAGACGATCTGATCAACACAGGTGTCATGGTTCTTAAACCGGAACATGGCAAAATTCTTCGTGAAGTCTATGACACATATGAAGAGAACCCGTTCAGCGCCAAAGAAAATATTCCGCTTTCTTATCACCTGCTGAAAAACGATCTCTGCCATGGCATTGACGGTCGCTTTAACAAGCTATTTGATCTGGAACTCATCCACAGCGCACCTTACATGTATGTCACAGGTACGGTGATGGATACCAAACAACTCTTCCATATGGTGAACTCCATCTTCATCAATTCCTTCTTCCTTCATTTTATTGAAGGTGAAACACGTGGCTATATGCAAATGGTTATCCCGGGGGCTAAGCACCCAGACGTGACTGTGCAGATTGAAAGAGACGCACCACGTCAGGAATTTATCATTGGTAAACATAAAGCCAACCTATAAGAACGAATGAACCTGATCCGCACCATCCAAAGCCATATTCGCAACGGTGAAATAGGCAAGGCTGCCCAACTCTGTAAAAGCAGCCCTTTGGATAGTGCCGATCTTTGTGAATCTTATGCCATCTGCTTGTCCTCCATGGGCAAAATGGATGAGGCGATTATCCAGCAAAAAAAGGCTGTCTCACTCAGCTCGAATGATCCGCGTTTCTATAAAAACCTTGGCACCTTTTACGCCCTGAGCCAACAGCCAGAACAGGCTCTCAAGGCTTGGATTTCTTGCAAGGAAGTCCATAAAAACGATCCTGTTTTCCTGCATAATCTGGGCACTACAGCCCTGAAATCAAACCAGTTTCAAACCGCCGCTGAGTGTTTTGTAGATGTTTTAAAACTGGACCCTACAGCCCCTGCGCCCAAACGCGCGCTTGCCCTTGCTTACGTCCAGCTTGATGAAAATAAAAAAGCACTTGAATGCTATATTGATATAGAAAAATCACAACAAGAAAGCGTGCAAGACCTCTATCAGCTAGCCCTTGTGGCCCGCGACCTTGATCAGCTTGATATATGTCGCCGTGCCTTGGAAAGGGCCCTTCACAAAGAGCCTACCCATATTGAAGCCCAATATGAATATGCCCAGCTTCTCTTGAGAGAACACGAAAACACCAAAGGCTTTGCGACCTTTGAATGGCGCTTAAAACGTACAGGTGCCCCATCTTATAATATTGCCCCTGAGCTTTCTATCGGTGAAAATCCAAAAGGTGGCAAAATCTTGATTTACAGTGAACAAGGTGCAGGCGATACACTCCATTTTTCAAGCTATCTGAAAATCTTAGATGAACAACATATTGAGTATGACCTGTTATGCCATCCCTCCTTGGTACGTTATTTCAAATCCTATAACATTTCTGCAATTGGGTTTAACCAGCCCCTTGCAAGTTATTGGCGCCAATGCCCCTTACTGAGCCTCCCCCACCGCCTCAAGCTTGACGACCCTACTCAAAACACCAGTCTCTCGCCTTATATAAAAAGCGCCAAACATATTGGTCTTTGCTGGACAGGTTCACCAAGTTTTGCCAACAATCATTTAAGGACACCGGGTTTTAACCATTTTGAAAAACTGATCAAAGACAATCAAACTTTTGAATGGACCAACCTTGTCCCCGACCATTTAGATGCAGACCTAAATGTAAAACATGTGCTTACACCTCAAAGCGACTATCTTGATACAGCTCACCTGATCAAAAGTCTTGATCTGGTGATTACGGTGGATACCTCGGTTGCCCATCTTTGCGGCCAGTTAAATATTCCCACATGGTTGATCTTGCATAGACCACCAGACTGGCGATGGTTTCATGATGAAGAAAGATCAAGCCTGTATCCTAACATTCGGATTTTTAAACAAAAAACGCCGCGAGACTGGACAAACACCTTCCTAAATGTGCAACATGCATTAAAAGAGTTGAACGCGCGCTAAAAAGGGGGCAAAGACGATTATGGCAGATGCAAAAATGTTATTGGATCAGGCCCTTCACTTTGAAGGCCTACAGAAAATGGGAGATGCGATTGCCCTTTATAAAGACGTAATCACGCTTGAGCCCAAAAATGCCTTTGCCTATGCCCATCTTTCAAGCTGCTACTTCCGCCTTAATCACCCCCAAGAAGCAAATGAGTTTGCCAAACTCGCCATTCGTCATGAGCCGAAGAACACTGCCTATCACTTATTATATGCGAGAACACTTGGGGCTATTGGCAAGCGAAGTGAAGAACTTAAACATCTAAAAATCACCAGCCGGTTAAATCCAAACCATGCAGAAACACGTCTGCTTTTAGCAAATGAGCAATGGTTTGCAGGTGAACTTGATGAAGCGATTGATCAATATAAGCTCCTACATACCGCTTTTCCTGATGAAACCGAATATATGAAGCGGCTTGCTTTTGCCTATATGTTTCATGGACCCCAAGAAGAGGCTGTAGATGTTTTTGAGAAACTGCTGGAAAAAGAACCCAAAAACGCAGAACAGCATTTTTACTATGGCCTGTTGCTTCTGTCGCTTGATCGCCAAAAAGAAGCCTGGCCCCATTATGCATGGCGACATGTCTATAACCCGCCACATTTCAAGCGTTTTAAAAACAACTATGCCACATGGCAGGGCCAAGATGTGGCTGGTAAAAAAATGTTGCTCACATGGGAACAAGGCATTGGCGACACCATCCAATTTGCCCGATATGCCACAGCTTTAAACGAAATGGGCGCTGAGGTTATTTTGGATATTCAGGCCCATTTGATTGAACTGCTCAGCAGCCTGCCCCATAGCGCAGAAAACCCGATACGCATCCATGATACGGCTCAGCCACAGCCTGAGGCGGATTATCTGATTTCCCTGATGGATATTCCCTTCATTTGCACCCATAGCAACATTGAAACCCCACCTATCCAAACACCTTACCTTCAGGCACCTGTTGACCTCATTGAGCATTTCGCAAAGAGCATGGCCGGGCTTAAAGGCAAAAAAATCGGCCTCTCATGGCAGGGCAACCCCAACTATCCACGTGATGTGGCAAGGTCCATCCCCTTAAAAGACCTCAGCCCTCTGGCAACAATTGACGGGGTCGATTTGGTCAGCTTGCAATGCCTGCATGGCACAGACCAGATTAAAGACTTCCCCCATCCTCTTTTAGACCTTGAAGATGACATTCTTGAAGGCAATCGCGGCCTCTCGCGCATTGCTGCTGTTATTGAAAATGTCGATATGGTTATCTGTTGCGATTCAGCAATTGCCCATCTCGCAGGCGCTTTAAACAAGCCCACATGGCTGTTCATTCCGACCATTCCAGACTGGCGTTGGAAACTGCACGGAAACAGCACAAGCTTATACCCTTGCATGAGGCTCATTCGCGCCCCGAAAAACCATAGCTGGGAACAGGTCGTAAGCCAGAAGCTGCCTGAGTTAGAAGAGTTTATTAGAAAGCTGTAATGGGCATGATTTTCCCATTGACTCTGAGGCCGACTTATAAGAGAATGCATGGTATCCGAAATAGATTCGGAACGCCGGAGAAGAATCTCCGACACTTTACACTCTAGAAAGGAGTATTAGCTATGAGCGACGTAACTCTATCAGCTGCTGTACGCGACAGCCTATTATCACTTCAAAATACAACTGGTCTTATTGAACGTACACAGGGACGCCTGTCCACTGGTCTTGAAGTTGCATCTGCAATCGATGATCCAGTTAAGTTCTTCCAGGCTAAATCACTGACTGACCGCGCGTCTGACTTTGACAGTAAAAAAGATGATATCGACCAAGGTATCTCTACCGTTACTGCCGCTATGGATGCAACCGAAGCTGTTGAAGACATCGTAAACCAGCTGAAAGGTCTTGCCCTTTCTGCTAAATCCGCGACTTCTACACAAATCGGTGACTTGGTAAGCCAGTTTAACGACCTTCGTACACAAATCAGTAACCTGACAACTGATGCCGAATACCAAGGTTTGAACCTCGTAAACGGTACTGGCAGTACTTTGACTGTTCAGTTCTCTAACGAGACTTCTTCAACTCTGACTGTAAACTCAGTAGATATCACGACTGAGCGTAACGGTCTAAACATTGAAAAAGCTCAAACTGCACTAGCTATCACAACAAACGCAACAAGCTTGAACTTCTCTTACGCTTTCCAAACTGAATCTTCGATTTCAGTAGGCGATAAGATTACTCTGACTTATGCGGGTGAGACGAACTACACACTCACAAGTTCTAGTGACTATACAGTGTCCTTCGGTGGTAAAACATTGACACTGACAATGGCATCTGCTGGTACTTTGGAAACAACTGCTTCATTCCAAGGTGGCCACGTATTGTCTGCTGGTGGTGCTGTAACACTGACCGTTAACGGTACAGCTTCTGCTACAGAATCAACACTGGCAAACACTGTTAAAATTGGTGCTGACTCTGACGCTGCAGCAATTTCTCTGACAGACACCGCAGGTGTTCGTATTCTCGATAAAGAGCTCACTACTCAGATCAACGCAATGTTGACTGACCTTGACTCTGCATTGACTACTCTGCGTTCTAAAGCACAGAACCTTGGTTCTAACGTAGCCTTGCTACAAACTCGCTTGGAATTCACAGAAGAATATGTGAACACGCTACAATCTGGTGGTGACAAGTTGACACTTGCTGATCTGAACGAAGAGGGTGCTAACCTCTTGGCTCTGCAAACTCGTCAACAGCTTGGTATTCAAGCTCTGTCCTTCGCCGGTCAAGCTGAACAAGGTATCTTGGGTCTCTTCCGTTAAGATCCATGACGTTACTTTGAGAAAAAGAGGGTATTCATACCCTCTTTTTTTTTATTCTTTTTAAGCAAAATTAACCTTCTGTTGAAAGATCATCCCTTATAGTCTCAGACGGTTAAACATAATATATGGCGAGTGGGATAAAATGACCGAGCTTAAGAACACTGAACTTTTTGAGAAAAATCTCGATTTTTTCAAAAAAGCCATGCCCGATCTCCATCAGCACTTATCTGAAATAGAAGAAACCAGCTCTCAACTCATTTTTGATGAAGACGGTAACCCTGACATCGAGTTTCGCGGGCAAAAGCTGTACGACAAACCCATTGATGAGTTTGTTGAAGAGCAGCTTGAGGCTTATTACGCCGCCCCACAAGGGATTCATCTCGCCCCACCCCAAACATCAAATATGGACTCCATCGGTCAGGAGTTTAATTACAATGTCCTTAAACGTTCCGTTGAAGAGGTCGAGGCAACCTTTTCTGCTGAACCGGAAAATACAGAAGAAGCCTTTTATATTGTGGTTATGGGGATCGGACTTGGTAAACATATTCCAGAGATTGCCAAACGCAGTAAATGCTGTGGCCTCCTCATGCTTGAGCCCAATCTAGAATTTATCTACCACTCTCTCTATATCACCGATTGGGTAGAGATATTTGAGCCCTTCAAAGGCCCTGAAACCGGACGCTACGCCAATATTTATTGTGACAATGAGCCGGAATATAACACCTCCTTACTTCTGAATTTTATACGTGGCATTAACCCGTCTTTTTGTGATGGCCTGCAGATTTATACCCATTACCCAAATACAATTCTGGATGCCACCAAGAAAAGCTTCGTGCGCGAAGCCTCAATGGCTGTAACAGGCTTAGGTTTCTTTGATGATGAAAAAATCATGATCGAAAACACCTATCGTAACTTTAAAGACAGCACGGATTATATCTTTAAAGATTCAGGCAAACGCTGTGACTTGCCTATTTTCGTCATTGGCAGTGGCCCCTCTTTATCCATGTCTTTTGACTTTCTTCGCGAAAACCAAGACAAAGCTATTATTGTTTCAGGTGGCACGGCCTTAAAACCTCTTTTGGCCAATGGCATTCGCTCCGATTTTCAAATTGAAATTGAAAACGTTGAAGCTGTTATTGGTGTGCTTACTGATATTAAAGAAAATTTTGGCACTGAGGGCACCACGCTTGTGACCTCAAACTCCATCCAGCCAGATGCCGCGAACTGCTTTGATAAGAAAGTTTTCTTCTTTAGAAATAGCCTTTCAACAACACCAATCTTTAGCTGGGGAACCAATCACCAGTTACGTGAGGTCAGCCCAACGGTTGGCAATGCGGCTGTTTCTTTTGCCCAGCAAATCGGCGGCAGAGAGTTTTATTTCTTTGGTCTTGATTATGGAGCACGCCAAGCTGAACAAATGCATGTAAAAGGCTCTGCCTATGATGATGGCGTGGCCTTTAAACGTCGCTTTGATCAGAAATACAAAGGCAATTTTGGGGGGCATGTCTATGTGGATCATATCATGCGATGGGCCCGCATTATTACAGAAAGAAGCATTCGCCGCTATCAACGTGGACATACATACTATAACTGTAGTGATGGGAGTTTTATTGAAAACACCATTCCACGTCTACCCAGAAGCTTAAAACCACTCCCCGCAGTAGATAAACAAAAAGCTGTAGAACAAATTTTGGCTAATTTTGGTGTTTACTCGCCTGAACATTTCAAAAGAGCTTGGTTTGCAAAGGACTGGAAGCAAGAAGCGTCAAATTTGTGTAATGACATTATCAAAATTCTAGATGATGAATTAGAAAACAAAGAAGAAAGAAGCTATTGGGCTCGATATCTTGAAAAGATCGCCCGCGCCATTATTGCACCGGAAGAACAATGCTCACCAGAAATGCTCATGATGCGTGGTTCCATTTTCATGATGTTCATGACTGCCGTCTTTTATCCACCGCGTGTGACTGATCCTGATACGCGAAAGAAAGTGGAAATAATTGTGATTGAAGAACTGAAAAAATCAATTGAGGATCTACGTAAAAAAGTTGAAACTTTCTTTGATGAGCTGGACCCAGAGTCAGAACAGCCCTTTGAAATTTCATCCAAGTCTAACAGCGAGAATGGGTAATAGAAATGACCGACGCCATTAATATTCAACAGCTTGAACAAGCCCGCAATTTCATCCATCAATCCCAATATCAAGATGCGCTGGTACCTTGTGCTGAATTTCTTGAAGCAAACCCGGACCACCCCTACGGTATCCACCTTCTGGCTATTATCGCCTTCCTTATGGGGGATAACCATAAAGCGCTGAACCTGCTTGAAAAACTTCATGAGACTTTTCCTGATTGTCGCGAAGTTGTGGATACACTTGCGGTCATTTTGGGACGTTCAGGCAACGTCAATGACAGCCTGTATTATGCAAAACTTGCAACCGTGCTTGAAACAGATCAAAAACATGCCGACCTCATCCCGGTAATGTTCAAAGATTACGCAGCCGCCCTTAACAGTTCCTCCAATGAAGCTCTGTTTATTTCACCAGCTCTTGAACTTGATAAAGGGCGTTATCAGGAATGTATCAGACTGTGTAAAAACCACATCAAAACCAACCCCAATGACTGGGACATGTATTACATCATGGCCCGTGCATTTCGGGGCCTGCATTCCTATGACGATGCGCTAACATCTCTTCACACTGGCCTTGCCGGAAACATGATTGCCAAGCCTGAATGGCAAATCGAAGTCGGTGACAGCTGGACAGGTCTGGGCCATCTTGATGATGCCTTTAACAGTTATCTAAGTGCTGCAAAAGCAGCCAAAGGCCACGAGGAAGAAACTATTTTACTTAGCCGTATTATGGTTTCATTAAGCAAAATCGATCGCCTTGATCACGCTCAAAGCAAAGCCATTGTCGCGCGCTTAAATGAGCTGACACTTGCTGATATTGAAGAAGCCATTTTGATGGGCGGTGGTGAAGACCTTGATGGTCGTAAAATCCGTGTCGCTTATCTATCTGATTCATTTTTTGATTGTGAAAAAGGCGAGATTATTTTATCTGCACTTAGCAATCATGATAAAAGCAAATTTGAAATCTTCTGCTATCAGCAAAATAGCCAAAACGATGCCACCACAGGCAAGATGCGCAATGTCTCTGATGATTGGCGCGAAATCCGCGATCTTGATGACCTGACAGCAGCCTATCTGATCACCTGTGACGGTATTGATATTCTGATTGATTGTATTGGCATTAGTGAGAACCAGCGTCTCAACCTTGTTGCGCAAAAACCGGCACCAGTTGTACTTTCCTGGCTTAATGACCTGCCAAGTGATCAACTGGTTGAAACAGACCGTACACTCAATAACGAGACCATGAATAATGGCGGAATTTGTTATGACTTTGGTGGTCTGCTCTTTGATATGAACCACACCCACGTGGACAAGCAAGAAGCCGAACGTGCCTTTGTTTATGCAACCCATTGTGACCTTGCTAATGTGACAACCGATGTCATCATGGCATGGAACGAAATCCTCACAAAAGATACATCTGCCAACATCCTTGTTGGTGGCAAAGGCTGTAACCAGCGTGCTGTGCGCCAACGCTATAGTGAAATTTTCATGAACAGCGGCATTGCCAACCGTATCTTCTTCCAAAACCTTTCAAGTGAAGAAGCTGAAACCTCTGCGCTGATGAACACCTCTGATGTTCTGTTATGTACGGCACCACAGTCCAATGCACGCACAGCTGCTATGGCTTTATCAACGGGTACGCCTGTTGTGGCGCTTCAAACGGAGCAAACATCCATTCAATCAGCTGTAAATGTCTTAAAGGCAGCAGGTAAGGAAGACTGGATTGCCAGCGACATTGAGGCTTATGCAAATAAAGCCATTGAACTTGCCAAGCTTAACGTCACAAATGGTAAGAAAAAACTCGCCGATGACATGCAATCAACCAACTTGTTCAACCAGAAAAACCTGGCACAAGAGATTGAACGCAATGTTATCGAAGCCTTAAAAGACAAGGGATGTCTCAACGACTAAATAAAGAAGTTGAACCCATTAATGTGACCCTATAGGATGCATTAGGGCCAAGAAAGAATTACACTGGAGACAGAACAAAATGGCATATACAGACAAACCGGACACGGGTTACCAAAGCGCGCCGACAGGCGGTCAGCCCACGTACAGTGAAGCATGGGCCCTGATTGCTGCTGCACGTAACCTTGTTGAAAGTACGCAAATCGAAGACGAGAAAGAACGCAAAACGGCTATGCAGGCTGCCTTGCGTAAAAACTGGAAACTCTGGACGATTTTCCAGGCGGAACTTGCGATTGCTGAAGAAACCCCGGTTCCTGAAGATGTACGTATCAACATGCTGACCTTGGCAAAATTTGTTGATAACCACACTGTACAACAGCTTTCAGACCCACAGGCAGAACGCGTCATGGTTCTGGTTGATATTAACCGTAATATCGCCAACGGCCTTCTTGAAGGTGCACAAAATGCTGATGCAGCACCTGCACCAGAAGCAGCCGCTGCAGCCCCCCCTCAACAAGGCTATCCGGCACAGCCCGCAGCACCTGAGGCAAATGCAGAAACACCACCGGTAACCGTACCAAGCGGCTTGAATGAAGAAGCCTAAGCTACGTAACTTTTCAGATAAGTTTCTCTAGAGGTTTTCTTGCAATTCGTTTTTCTGGTTGGTGGTTTTGGCACACGCCTTGGCGAGAAGACAAAACAGACACCCAAACCGCTGCTTCCCATTGGGGGGCAGCCCTTCCTCCTCTATCTGGTCCAATGGGCCAGATGGGCAGGTGCGCATGAAATTCTGTTGCTAAGTGGCTATCTTGGTCAACAGATTGATGAATTTGCCCAAACCTACAGCACAGATGATGTCGTAATTAAAGTGGTTCATGAAACTGAACCTCTTGGTACAGGCGGTTCATTAATCCACGCCTATCCCCATCTTGAAGATAGTTTCATTGCCTCAAACGGTGATTCATGGCTTGCATGTGATCCCCGTGCGCTTATCTCCTTAAGCCAAAACAATCCCAAACAGCTTGTTTCCATGGCGTTGCGCAAAATTGCAGATACATCCTCATCCGGTGTGGTTAAACTTGATGACAATGGCACTGTGCTGAGCTTTGCTGAGCGTGGGGAGGCCAAGCCGGGCCTGATCAATGCAGGTATCTATTTCATGAAGAAAGAGCTCTTTGAAGCTCACCGAGCAAGCGTGCAAAAGCTCTCCTTGGAAAGTGATATTTTCCAAACCATCGCTCAAAAAGGTAAAATTTCAGGCCTTGCCCATGATGGCTACTTTATTGATATTGGCACACCTTTAAATTACTCCCTTGCTGATAATGAATTTTCCCAAGAATTTAATATGTTTTTAGAGCCTGAAAAGTAGCTGGCATAAGGTAAATCTGATGGAAAGAAATAACGAACTTTTTTACGAAATTGCCTGGAGCCTGCGCTCGCAAGTCTTTGATCGTATTATTCAGGATGGTCCTAAATCCATTTTTGATGCTGTGGAAAAATATAACCAGTTTGAAGTGGGGCATACACTCAAACTTGCCACATCCTATCCAGAAGATGATCCGAATAATTATCATCTCACCGGTAAAGGTGTTTTTACCAAAAATGATGTTCCTGATGCCTTAGTGACACAAAAAGCCCGTCTTCTAGTTGCTATGCGCCTTGCCTTGCTCCAGCGTATTCGAAAACTGATTAAGGGTGAGATTGACACCATTGTTGAGCTTGGCTGTGGCTACGGCATTAACCTGTTTTTGCTGGATAAACTCATTAACAAGGACAAACATTACAATTTTGTCGGGATGGAGTTTAGTAATTCCGGACGAGAGCTGTGCGCAAAAATTGCCAAGATTGATGAACAGCTCAAAATGAAGGTCAGCTTCATTGATCATCAAGAACCGGAAATACCTGAAGCTTTGCAGTTTGACCCGCAAAAGACCTTTGTTTTCACCTGCCACTCGCTCGAACAAATTGCCCATATTCCTGAGCATTATTTCGAGTTCCTCACCACCATTGGGCATACGGGTGCCAATATTGAACCCTTTGGCTTTCAGTCTGATGAAGTGCTCGAAGGTAAAGAAGCCCACAGGCAGTATATGGAACACCAAAAATACAATATGAACTTCCTTGAAGTTTATGAAAAGTCACTTGCCAATAACGTCATCACTGAAACAGAGCGCGATTATCACATATCCGCCCTACAAGATGACAACCCCTCCTCCTTTGTTTCATGGACAGCTGTGAAATAACCAGACAGGTAGAAGAAAATGAAAGTTGAAGAAACCAAACTCGATGGCGTGTTGAAAATTACCCCGCCAACCATCTTTGAAGATTTCCGTGGCGAATATATCGAAACCTATAACGAGCGCCTCTATCATGAAGCTGGCATTGACCAGCCTTTCATTCAAGATGATATCTCAGTTTCCTCCCAGCATGTCCTGCGCGGCATCCATGGCGATGCAGAGACATGGAAGCTGATCAGCTGCCTGCATGGAAAATTCTATATTCTCGTCATCAACTGGGATAAAGATTCCCCACAATTTGGGCAGTGGGAAGGCCATACTTTATCGGCAAAAAACCGTCACCAGCTTCTCATCCCGCCCAAGCATGGCAATGGGCATGTGGTCCTGACAGATGAAGCCATTTTTCATTATAAACAGACAAGCGAATATAACCGCGCAGGCCAATTCACCTTGCTGTGGAATGACCCGAAACTAGACCTTTACTGGCCCATTAATAACCCGATTGTCTCACCGCGTGATAGTGATGCGCAGTATCTAACTTAAGTCGTTAGACGCTCACGAATATAGTTTTGGACTTTCTTTTGGAAGTCCTCAACTTTAATGGCTTTTGCCGTCCCGCAGAACTTACAGGCTTGCCCCAGATTACCTGTGAGCAAAGATTTACGAAGTTCGACCATATCGGGTGAGTTAAAGAACTCATCCGGTTTTTCAGCAAAGTCATAATTTCCAATAGGGCCGTAAGAGCCCGTACAAGGCTCCACACCACCATCGGCTAATAAGATCGCCAACTGCCATGGCTGGATACAATCACGTGTCTCACCCTCTTCTAGGCGACAACCATGGCGCATATGGTCACCCACATTGGTTGTGGTCACACGATCAGCAACGATTTCATCTTTCTGGCTATGGCCCAATGCTTTATTGATGATTGTTTCCAGACTTGGGTGCATATAAAAACCAACCCCATTTTCCAGACAAATCTGGCGCGCATCAACAAGGTCCTGTGCTGCATCTACCAGCTCATCGTCAGGGAGCTCAGAAATATGACTGATATCGACCGTATCAACACGATCAGAATAATCCATCACCAAATCCTGTAACTTAAGGTGCTGCACACCCAAAGAAACCATCAAGGCCGCAAGGTCTTTAAAACCACCCAGACTTGATTTGGTCACAACAGCAATCACATGCATATTCATCTGCTTGCGCCCCATGGCAAGGCCGGCAGCTTTAACCATATTGACGTTATAGATCACATTGCGCAGGTCGCCCCCTTTGCGGACCTTTCTGGTCATCTCGCGATCAACATTATCAATACTGAAGGTCAACATGGAAAAACACGCCATCAGTCGGGCTTGTTCCCATGTCAGTGGTTTTTGGAAATTCGTCACCGTATGGGTAGGCAAACCCATTTCAAAAAACGGTGTGACAATTTCTTCCCAACCATCAATATAGGTCAACTCACCACGTCCAGACAGGCTAATAAAATCAACCCCACTGTTTTTCATCAGGCTTTTAAGCTTTTCAATGCGCTCAGCAGACATATCCACCATGCCATATTCCTCAGCATGGGGCACACTGCAATACGTACAACGCAGGTTACAGCGGCTTGTCAGCTCCAGCGTCCAATTGCGCAACAGCTTTGCCGGAACTTTCGACAATGCTTTTTCAATATTGCTATTTTTCACGTCACCCATTTGAACACCTATTGCCTTGATTATTAATGGTTTGCATCTGCTAAACTGAGAATACCGCTCCAGAAATGATCTGGAGAATAATATTGATCATAAAAGTCTGAAGCATTCTGGCGAATTAAGGATACCAGTTCTTCGTCCTGCTCTAAATATTTTATATAGTGCTTTAATTGCGCATAGCTACAAAATGGAACGTAATGCACAAAAGGCACCAGATAATGCGGTGCTTCCACACTCTCTTCTTCCAAGATCATACTATTGGTCAAAATGGCTTCCCAAACCGTCCCCGTCATGGCGGTTTGCATGGTTGTGCGCGCCGTCAGGATCAAGGAAACTTTTGCACGTGATAAAGCACGCGCATATGCATCCATGGTGGCGACTTCGCCTTTTACATGATGGTTGGAAAAATGCATTTTCACATTGAGGTCACTCTCAAGAATTTTTGTCGCCCACGGCACCCGCATGGGATTTAACGTTCCATGAAAAAGGGTAAAAATATCTTTTTCGACATCTGGACAATCAAAGATCGAGCGTGGATAAGGGCATGGAAAACAAAGCGTTTTCTTTTCAACATCTTCAGGTAATGTGCCGATATAGGTTGAATGGCTGTGATGAAAAGCATCTGCCAATTCCATGGTTTGACCAATGGCTTTTTTCTGCTTATTACCCCATGCATCTGCAAAGAAACCAATGACTTTAAAACCGTATTCTGCCTTCCACGCCGCCAAGCGCGCCTGTACACGCTCGGTAATCTCCGGCTCATGATGCGACAGCAGGTTATCAATATAGATGTAATCAGGGCGCCACTCGCGCACCTCTTTTTCTAAACGATCAATCTGCTCTATATAGTCTTCAGCACTGTAATGTTTGGTATGAACAAAAGCATCATGATAAAAAGTGCGATAATCCAGCCCCAATGGCAAAGCAGTTTTGGGGTAAAACTCCAAAAACTCCACATCGCGTGCTTCTTTTGAGGAATAGGCCCGTTGGCGAAAAACACCTAAAACCTTTTTCCCCTTAAAGGCCGAAATATCCTTAAGCTCACATTTGTTAAAATGATCCAATACAAAAGGCAGTGCCGTTTTACCCTGCTTAAACTCTTCAATAGCCTTGGTAATTTTAGCTTTAAATTCATCTTGGCTTAATGGGGCAAGCTCACCTGAAGAACTGATCAGTCGCTTGCCATAGGGGCGCAATCTTGCAGCCAACTCCATCAAGGCCTGCACCACATCTTTTTGATTGGCCTGCATGAAATCACGCATGATTGAATAGATTTCAAACACCACCTGATCACACATCACATCACCAGACATACGGCTGGTTTTCATGATGTTCGCTGCAACGCTGATAGACTCAACTTTCTTGCCAGCTTTGGTCAAAATACAAAGCAGATTGATAAAAGGCCAAAAAGAAGTATGAAATTCAGAACATGCCAAGCGGGTAAAGCTTTCTGCATAATCTAAAAGATCATGCTCAATCAGTCCTTTGACAATAAACTTGATCTTCTCTTCATCACCCTGACAGCTTTGATAAAAAGCGGGAATACCTTCAATACTGTCTGGAAACACAATCTGCATTGTTACACGCTCGCCTTAACCTAATGCTTTGGGGTTTGCACGTAGCCAGTCACAAGTCTTTTTGATCCCATCAAGCAGGCTCGTCTTGGCTTCAAAGTTGATTTTCTCTTTGGCATATTCATTCGAGATCAAACGGATCGGCACGGTGGAAGGCTTGGATGGGTCAAAGCGCACATCGTTATTATCAAAGCTTTCCGCCTCAATCGCCGTATTAAGGATATCTTTTACCGTTACCCCATAACCAGAACAGACATTCACCGCCAGATACTCATCTTCACAATCAAACGCCTTAAATGAGCCTTCCATGAAGTCATCAATATAGATCAGATCGCGGATATCTTCACCTGTGCCCCACACCTCAATCGGTGTTTGACGCTCAAACACTTTGCGGATCATGGCTGCTGTTACGTGAGAGGATTTTGGATCATACTTATCCCATGGGCCATACACATTTGAAGGGCGAATGACCAAGCATGGCATTGGCTTTTTAAGATGCGTTGCGTAGGTCTCACACAGGATTTCAGCATAACGCTTCATCCATGCAACCGCGTGATATACAGTTGAGGGATGTTCATCCAGCATTTCTGGTTCTGTCACGGGGCGATCACCCGTATCAGGATAAGAAGCGCCAGAGCCAATAAAGACAAACTTTTTAATGCCTTCAACGTAGGCCGCTTCCATCAAATGGGTGTTCATCACCACATTGGGCGTCACATGTACCATCGGGGTTGTGGCAATAACGCCTGCGCCTTGGGTATTGGCTGCGCAATGAAAGACATAATCCATACCCTTAACCGCAGCTTCACAATTTGCCAGATCGCGCAGGTCCGTTTTGATATATTCCACACCCTCAACAATCGTCTTGGGCTCTTTATTATGAAGGGTTGCGCGCACATTTGCGCCTTTTTCAACCAGATTCAAAATATAATTGGTGGCTAAAAAACCAGCACCGCCCGTTACAAGGACATTGGCCCCTTTTAAATCTACAGTCATCTGTCTTTCCCCCTTAGTCCTGTGTGAAGTAATTATGGCGTTTATCGCTGGCATTCTTGTTCTTTAAATACCATTCCCATGTGTTGCGCAGACCTTCTTCTAGAGAAGTGTTCGGATCATAATTAATCCAGTCACGCGCACGGGTTAAATCCATCACACGGCGCGGGAAACCCGCTGGTTTGGATGTATCAAATTCAAATTCGAAATCAATTACTTTTGCCAATGTTTCCACAAGCTCACGAATGGTCACGCCCACACCGGAACCCAAATTCACGTATGAGCCGCGTGTCCCATGATAAAGGGCCTGAATAACGCCTTCTGCACAATCTGTTGTATAGGCAAAATCACGAACGGCTGAGCCATCCCCCCAAACCAAAAGCGGGTTTTCCCCACCATCAATGCGCGCCATTAAAGACGGGATCACCATGGCATTTGCCGGATCAAAATTATCACCGGGCCCATAAACATTACACGGGCGCACAATGGCAAAATTATCTAGATCATACTGGATTTTATAGGCTTCTACCTGCATTTCCGCCATACGTTTTGCCCAGCCGGGAAACATATCCATCGGAGGTTTTGACGGATCATCATCATCTTCTACAAACACTTCAGCAGAGGAATAAGCCCCAATAGAGCTTGTATACACCGTCTTTTTTGCACCAACGCGACGCGCTGCTTCCAACATGTTGGTATTCATCATCAACAAATTGGTAAAAAAGCTTGCCGGTTTGGACTTAGTCACTTCAATTGAGCCCTTAATACCTGCCACATGAAAAACGTAATCCATGTCCTGACACAGGTCCATACAGGTTGAGATATCTGTCAAATCGGCTTTTACCGTTTCTGCACGCGCATCAGCACTGATATCATCAAGCGAGGCACTTTTTACATTAGCGCCTGCATCACATAACAAACGGACAACTTCCGCCCCGATCATCCCTGTCCCACCTGTGACCACACAGTTGGCACCATCCATTGCTTTGAGGACTTTATCTTCAATCACTGTCTTGTTCCTTGATCTTTAACTGATTTTCTTAATAGCTCATGCCGCGCTCGCGCAGCCAGCCTTGGAGAGTTTTGATATTATTGACGATTTGATCCCGGGTGAGCGGTGTCCCCCATGGGGCTTTTTCGTCATATTCAAACGGCAAGCCGACATCTTCTTCATCACCAAAGCGATACACAAGATGGGCATGTTTTGAGAGGTCTTTATCAATAAACTTCAAGCCGTATTTTTCAGGCTCGTTATAAAAAGGAGAACCGGGCACCGGATCAAAACCGGAAAGCGCCACATAATCAGGCTCAATCTCTTCAATAAACTTGATGGTGCGCTCCACCACATTTTCAGTCTCACCGGGTAGACCAAAGATGAGGCAAACTTTCACCTTAATGCCGTATTTCTTCAGCATCTCAACATATTTTTTATTGCGATCAATGCTTTTAGACGGCTTGTTGGCAAGGATCAGCACCTCATCTGAATCCGCACTTTCCATACCCAAGGCGACTTCCTGACAACCAGATTCAGCCGCCAGTTTGACCATATCTTCATCACCAAAGGGAACCGTCTGACCGCGCCAAATCACATCACCTTTACCAATGGCTTCCAGATAATTTTGTGCAAGTTTCCGGTTCACCGGAATGCAAACTTCATCGCGAAGGTTGACCCCTTTAACGCCAAAATTCTTTTTCAGATATTCAATCTCAGCTGTGATTTGGCTGGCTTCACGATATTCAAATTTGCCCGGATTATTATAAACGCAAAAACTACATTTAAAGCTACAACCGCGCGAGAAATAAACACCCGTTCCCGGTACGCCGCCATATTGGGAGAAATGCTTGTCATTAACCACGCGCTCAGGCGGCAAAAACTCGCGACGGCTATGACCGTATTCACAAAATTTAAACGGCCCATTCGCCTTATAGACTTTTTCAAGCTTGCCTGTGCGCAAATCTTTAAAGGCCTCAACGATCAGCCCTTCAGCCGTGCCAAGAAGGCAGGCATCAAAATGCTCTGCGGCTTGGTCTGTCAGATGGTCCACATGGTTACCACCACCAAGGTGGATGGATTTTGGATTGAGTTGGCGCAAATCCTTGATGATGTCATAAATCTCAAACGCATCAGCCGATTTCATCACCCAATAGAAATATACATCGCATTCTGGATAAGGCTGGTCTTTATTGCCGCGTCGATCAATAATTTGCACGGAAACATCGTCAATATGATCTTCAATCAAAGTGGCATAATAGAGTTCCCATAACGGCTGTAGCTTAATGGGATCAATCCAGTAATGCCATGTAGGCACAACGACACCGACTTGAAGAGTCATAATCACTCACTTTCTAGGGCTTCTGCCCTTTTAGATAGTCTCTCGATACCAGTCGATTGTTCTTTTTAGCCCTTCATTAAGCGACACTTTTGCTTCAAACCCCAGTTCCTTTTGCGCCTTTTCTATTGAAAAAGCCCGTTTGGCCAAACTCTGGGGTTTATCCAGCAGATGAACAATCTCGGCATCATCGAAGTTATCATTGGAACATATCAAGCTTAGCATATGGTTAACGTTATAGCTTTTTCCAAACGCTATATTGTAATCACGAAAACCTTGCGCACGATTGAGCGCTAAAAAGGCTGCGCGCGCCACGTCTTCTGCATGGATAACATCGCGTTCCTGCTCGCCTGTCCCCCATACTTCAATGGGCTTTTCACGCAAGATCACACGGCGAATAAGGGCGGGTAGGAAATGGGCGTTCTCATCATCAAAATGGTCATTTTCCCCATAGATCAAACTGGGGCGCAGGCAGGTCACAGGGATGGGGTTTGGCACATTCTCACTAATATGTTTGGCAAATTTTTCCACATAGCGGGTCATCCAGCCAAGGCCAAACCAATTGCCCGGTGGGTTATCATCAAACATCTGTTCTTCAATAATATCGCCTTCAAGGGCGGGATAGCCCGTTGTACTTGAGAGCCAGACACAATGTTTCACCCCATTGCGCCATGCGGCTTCAATACAATTAACCGCCACTTTTAAATTTGTCTGAATAGGCGCAATGGGATCAGCAGCTAACACAGGCGCACTTGCCACCACACCTGCAAAAGCCAGCACATAATCCGCCTCTTTTGAAAGCTCTAGGCATTTCTCACTATCGGTTAAATCCGCTTGCGCAACCTCGATATTTTCCCCTGTCACACTGGGTAGGCGCGAGTTTGAAACCGCAAGAACAGAAATACCATCTTGGTCTTTTAACAGATTAAGCGCATGAGTGCCGGCAAGGCCGCTGGCACCAAATAAAACATAACGGCCTTTAGGCCAGTGATCAGAATGATTTTGTTTCACAGCCATCCACCGTAATCAAAGCACCCGACATATAACTTGCACGCTCAGAACACACAAAGGCGATCACATCGCCTGCTTCTTCGGGTTTGCCCAAACGCCCCATGGGGTTTTTCTCTGCCGTCATTTTGGCAAAGGCCTCAGGGTCTTTTTTCTGCTCATCTTCCCAGCCTGTCCCCGGGATCATGATCGCACCGGGGCAAACCGTATTGAAGGTAATGCCTGCTTGGCCGTATTCAGGCATCAAGGCCATGGTTTTTGAAAAACTAATCTCAGCCGCCTTTGCCATATTAAACCAAGGACGCCCGCCGCCTTCTTTACCCACAATGGAAGAAACCGTGACCACACGGCCCCATTTTTGGGCTTTCATATCATCAAGAAATGCACGGGTAAAACGCGCTGCTGCCATGGCATTTTTCTGCATGACCTCATACCAAACGATATCGGGGCTTTCCACAATATTGGGTTTTCCCCAACGCCCGCCACCACCAACGTTATTAACGATAATATCAAGACTGCCCCATTCTTTTTTAATCAGGGCAATGCCTTCATCAATCTCATCATTTTCCAAGACATCACACCTAAAGGCGAGAACCTTTGTGCCCCGTGGTTTTAACAATGCACTGGCTTCATCAAGGCGTTCTTGGGTGCGCGAACAAATGGCAACGTCACAGCCCTCACTTGCCAAACGAAGGGCCGTTGCCAGACCGATCCCGTGGCTCCCCCCTGTGATGAGTGCCTTTTTACCTTTAAGCCCTAAATCCATGGGGACCTCTTACCTTTTATTACTTATTTGGGTTGCCAGATAACCTGTGCGTAGCTTTCAAACATCAAGCTACCAAACTGGGAACGATGAACCTTCTTGATCTCAATCCAGCCTTTTTCTTCATATTCGCGAAGGGTCTTGACCAAACCATTGAGGAAATTGCGCCGTTCCATGGTTTTTAAGGAGGTGTAATCCACCATATTATCATCATCATGCACTTCTACAATCGGCTCTTCATGAAAACACATGGTTGGTTTTTGATCGAGAATATATTCAAGGAAGGTATGGAACTTATCACCTGTCTGTTCCAGCGCCCCCATGGTCAAAACCGCAGAATTCGGCGCGATCTTCACTGATGTATCTGGATTAAAGAAATCAAAGTGACGCCCACAGACATTTAGGCCCAGCTCATCGCGCATATGATTAACAATATCCACAGAGGGCTCTGCCCAATCAAAGGCATTGATCTTACTTTCAGGATACATCTTTGCCAAAACAGCCACATTATGGCCTGAACCTGAGCCAAATTCGTAAATTTCATTAAAACCGGACAGATATTTTCTAAAGAAGCTGTCGCGGAAAATCCGATACCAATTGAGCTCAAACTCATCATCGGCAACTTTGGCAAAATGCTTAAATAAACGCACGGGCTGACCGGGGCGGATATATTTCGGGATCAGGGTTTCCAGATCACATTTACTGTCTAAAAAAGCCTGCAGGTTTTCCCCCCAGCCTTTATTCCAGCGATCAACTTTACCCTCACCCGCAATGGATTTTTCCCACGCGCGGCGTTCCAAAATTTCAATGGCTGTTTTATCGCGTTCTTTACCATCAAGAAAACGATAGGAGAAATCTTTTGAGGCAATAAACTCTTTCATTTCCTCAGAAATATCAGAGACATCCATGCCAAACTGCTGGGCAAAATCATCCAAGGACAGTTTTTGGTCAAATTCAGCAGACATTCTTTATTCTCCAATACGTTGCTTCAGTGCCTCAACACTGAAACCGAATTTTTCATGCGCCCAATCACGACTGGCTGAACCCAGCAGAAATTCATCAGGTAAAGTGACGGCTTCAAGCTTTTTCACCAAAGCGTTTTCAGCAATGACTTCACAGACGCTGCTATAAAGGCTGCCTGTTTTGACATGTTCATCCACAACGATGATACGCTCAAACCCTTTTATCAGGTCAAGCAGAGCCTCTTTAGGCGCTGGTTTTAATTGAAGCACATCAGCCACAGCCGCCTTTGCTCCCTCAGCAGCATGAAGCGCGCGATAGGTTGGAATGCCCGTTGATAAAATCAAGGTCTCAGAGCCTTCTTTCACCAGCTTCACACCTGCTTTAAAAGCAGCTTCATCTTCTTGCCAGACAGGTTCATTCTTTTCTTTATCAAGGCGGATAAAACAGGGACCACCCGTTTCAAAAGCCAGCTGAACCGACTTACCAACCGCCACCACATCACATGGGTTATAAATGGTCAGATTGGGGATACACCCCAGTGCGCCCACATCTTCAGTTGCATGGTGGGTTGGCCCGTCATTACCGTATGTCAGCCCCGGTCCCATACCGATTAAAACGATTGGCAGGTTGCCCACGCACATATCAAGCTTAATCTGTTCAAAACAGCGAAAAGCCACGTGAGAGGCAATACCAAAGGCAAAAACCTTTTTACCTGCAAAAGCAAGACCTGCTGACACACTGATTAAATTCTGCTCAGCAATACCAAGGTTTACGGCACGCTCGGGGAATTCTTTGGCGATTAGATCAAAGCCAAAAGCCCCCATATCATTGGTGATAACAACCACATCTTTATCACGGCGCATGAGCGCGTGAATTTCGTTAAATAGGGCGTCTCTAAAATCCATTTTATCTTCCCCTACTCACTCATATCCGATAACGCATCAATTTGACCTTGAAGCTGTGCAAGTGCCTCTTCAACCTGTTCACCCTGTGGCAACGCATGGTGCCATTTTGGTGAGTTTTCCATAAAGTCTACACCCTTGCCCTTGGTCGTATGGGCGATAATGGCACGTGGGCGCTCATCTCGCCCTTGCGTGTAAGCCTTGCGGATCGCGTTATAATCATGCCCGTCAATCTCAACACAGTTCCAGCCAAAGCTTGTCCAGCGATCAGCAAAAGGTTCCAGTGAAATCACATTGTCAGTAAAATTCGTCGCCCCCAGCTTGTTGTAATCTACAATCGCTGTGAGGTTTGAAAGTTTCTGCTGGCCTGCAAACATAGCTGCTTCCCAAATCGAGCCTTCCTGACATTCGCCATCACCAAGAATAACAGTCGTCTTCCAGTCTTCACCATTCATACGCGCTGCCAAAGCCATGCCTGAGCCCAAGCCCAGACCATGTCCAAGCGAGCCTGAAATAGCCTCTACCCCGGGGATTTCCAGATCGGGGTGACCGGGCAAGAATGAGCCATGTCCGGCAAAATCGTCTAGTTCCTCATCCCCAAAGAAACCACGATGGGACATGATGGTATAAAGGGCAAGGCACGCATGACCTTTTGAGAGGATAAAGCGATCTCGCGTAGGCGCTTTGGGCTCATCAGGATTAACATTGAGCAAGCCATCTTCAAAAAGAGAGACCACCACATCCATACAGGAAAAAGCAGGTGGTACATGGCCTTTTTTGGCTTTAAGAGCAGCTTTTAAGGCACGCAGGCGCATCTTTGCGGCGATAAGAGCCAGTTCATTATTGGACGCCATTACTCACCTGCCCGATTTTTCGTTTGATAATGCTCGCGCTTAACTCCGACATCCAGCCATGATCGTTTAAGACCCGGCTGCCCTTCATTTCAAAGTTAAACGGCACTTCCATCAATTCATGTAACGCTTGGCGCACCGCTTCGCGTTTATCAAGCGGCACATAAAGCATCATGAAACCGGAATGCCCCGCCCCCAAAAGCTTACCGCCCAAGGCACCTGCTTTTTGCGACGCTTCGTAAATATCATCAATATTGCTGTTGCTGATTTTCCCACTCAGGCTTTTCTTAAGCTGCCATGTCTCATTCATCATGCGCCCAAAATCATCCAGATCACTTGCCGTTTCTTCCAAAATGGCCTGCGCAACGGGCACCATGGCTTTCATTTCACGCAACACCGTTGAACGATCCGCAATATTTGAAATCACATCGCGTGCCACTTCTGAAGATAGGCGACTTGTGCCCGTATAAAACATCATCAAACGGCTATTCAGCCCATTTAAGCGCTGTTTTGAGGCTTGGATGGGTTTTACGTTAATGGCCCCATCGGTATTAAAGTCAATGACATTGACCCCACCCATGGCACAGGCCACTTGGTCTTGAGAGCCAACGGAGTCTTTTAACCAATCTTGTTCCAGCTCAATCGCTTTTAAATAAAGGTCTTCTTGGCTCACTGCCTGACCACGCATCATTTTAAGCGCCAAGATCAAGCCAACAGCAAAGGCTGAGCTTGAGCCCATGCCCGTGCGGGCAGGAAGATCACCTTGGTGGAGAATTTCAATACCGTGGCTATCATCAAAATCAAGCATGCGCAATCCTTCACGCACCGCAGGATGAAGGATTTCAGAAATGCTTTGAACACTTTCGATATGAGCCCAAACCACACGGTGTGCAGTTGGGAAAAACGGCGGGCGATAACGCGCCGTGATATAGCAATATTTATCAATGGCGGCTGAAAGAACCGAGCCACCTTCTTTTAAGTACCATTCAGGGTAATCTGTTCCGCCGCCAAAGAAGGAAACACGAAACGGTGTTCTGGTGATGACAAGGCTCATTTACACACTCTGTTTTTTGATCAGATGGCGGTGATAGTTCAACAAATCTTCAAAGGTTTTACGCGGTGGGATTTTTGCTTTCCAGCCCGTAACTTCTTGGAATTTTGAAATATCAGGAATTTGTAAGGTCACATCAGATGGACGCAGGCGGGCGGGATCAACTTCATGTTTGATCTCACAAGTTGCCATGTCCTTATAGATATCTAAAATATCGCCTACGGTCATAGTCTCTTCACCACCGATGTTATAAACCTCACCGGGCTCGCCATGTTCTAACAACAACCAATAAGCACGCACCGCATCGCGCACATCTGCAATGGTGCGCACACTATCAAGATTGCCCACTTTTACAGGGTTTGGCTTAAGACCCGCTTCAATTTCTGCAACCTGTTTGGCAAATGTACTTTCAGCAAATACATCACCACGGCGCGGCCCTGTATGGGTAAACATGCGCGTGCGGATGGTTTTGATGCCATAAGACAGGAAATATTGTAGCGAGATCATATCCTCCCCCACTTTGGAAACCGCATAAGGGCTTGCCGGGCGCAGGGGGTTATGTTCAGTAATCGGCACTTCGTCTTCTTTAACCTGACCATAAACTTCTGAAGAAGAACAAATATGAATGCGCGGATCAATCTTTGCCCAACGCACCGCATCCATCAGGTTTGTCGTGCCAATCACGTTGGTTTCCAATGTGTCAGCGGGCTGATCAAAACTCACGGTGACATAAGATTGTGCCGCTAAATGGAAAATACGGTCCGGCTTAATATCCGTCATAATCTTGATAAGAGAATTTAGGTCGCGCAAATCGCCATTTACCAAAGTCACTTTCTCAAGAATACCTTGGATATTATCCAAGGGACTACGCCAGCGCACCATGCCATAGACTTCTGCCTCAGGATGGTTTTCAAGAATATATTCAGCCAAGTGGCTGCCGACCATTCCGGTAATTCCTGTGATTAAGACGCGCATTTTGTTTAATCCTTATTTCTTAAAATGGTCCACGGAAGCGTTTGTACACATCCGCCATAGATTTCTCATCCGGCAATTTCACCCCATGATCTTGTGAACCTTTCACCAAACGTGAAACCGTATCACAGAAATCACCCAAATGCGGGTAATACATATCTTCAAGTGTCTTAGCTGTTGGGCAAGGCGCAGGCGCCATAGAAAGGCTTTCCACTTTTTGTTTTAACAATGAGGGATCGCGCTCACACACAAGGCGACAAATCTCTGCACAAACCCCAAAAGGTGCCCAGCTGGTATCTGCAATTAACAAGCGCCCGGTCTTTTTCACACTTTCACAAATCAAATCAATATCGATTTTTGATAAGCAATGAAGATCAATCAACTCGCACTCAATACCTGCTTCTTCAGCCAGATATTTTGCCGCCCGTGAGGCTTCCAATGTCATGATGGAAGTTGAAACGATGGTGATATCCTTACCTTTGCGCAACAAGCGTGCACGAAGCGGGTCAGCCTGATTGGCAACCGCCTGATCATCAACTTCAAAATTCAACGTATACAGCAGGCGGTGTTCAAAACTGATCACCGGACCTTTTACATTTTTCATCACATAGGCATAAGTATCCAAGATGGTCTCAGAACTTGATGGCATAATCACATGTAAACCCGGGATATGGGCAAAAAGCGATTGCAGGCTTTGTGAATGCTGTGCGCCTTGGCCCCAACTGCGCCCGACAATGGCGCGGATCAACATAGGCACCTCGGTCGTGCCGCCAAACATATAGCGATATTTTGCCGCCATATTAATAATCTGGTTGGTCGCCAATAACATAAAGTCAGACCGGATATGGGTTGTAATGGGATACATGCCGTTCATGGCAGCGCCAACCGCAATCCCCGTAATGCCTTCTTCGGCCAAAGGTGTGTCAAACACACGCTCTGGGCCAAATTTATCAACCATACCTGTGGTGGAACCAAACAGACCTTTATGATCATCTGCACCTTGGCCCATGATAAAGGCATTGGGGTTTTCATCTAAACCTTGGTTCATCGCTTCTAAAAGCGCATCCTGATAAGAAACTGTTCTCATTGTTTTTTTTAATCCTTACCAAACATCCGTTAGAAGTTCATCACGGCCCGGCCATGGGCTATTTTCAGCAAACTGTACAGCAGCATCAACTTCTTCATCCACTTCAGGTTTTAGGGCGATATAGGTTTCTTTGTCTGTTACTAACGGGTCAAGGGCTGACCATTTTTCATAGTCACAAACATCGCGATAGCCTGCATTAAAATCATCACCAGGACCCACATGCTCTTTATAGCGATAGGTCTTGATCACGATAAAGACGGGCTTTGCATTTTCACGCACATCATCAACATGTTTTTTAACGGTTTCATAAACACCGACAAAATCCATACCGTTTTCAATCACGACCGTTTCAATACCGTAATTAGCCGCAAGTTCTTCCAGCTTATAGGCTTGGCGATCCTTAATGTGAGAATGGACCGCAAGGCCATTATCTTCGCAGATAAAAACAACAGGCAGGCTATGTAGTGCTGTAAAGTTTAGCGTCTCGTGACAGACACCTTCTTCTGTTGCCCCATCCCCAAAGACAGACATAATAACTTGGCCCGTGTCACGGCGCTTGGCAGCCAGTGCTGCGCCCGCTGCATGGGGGATTGAGCTTGCAACAACGGCAGAGGCACCCATAAAGCCGGCTTCAGGTGCGGCTAAATGCATGGATCCGGCCTTGCCTTTACAACCACCGCCAATGCGCCCGTAAAGTTCAGCAAACATTTTGGGCATATCGCCACCTTTTGCCAAATAAAACGCATGGCTGCGATAAGTGGCAAAAACCAGATCGTCTTTTTCAAGGGCGGCACAACAGCCCACTGCCACAGCCTCTTGACCAATAGACATATGAACCGGGCTTTGAATTTTGTCAGAAGGGTAAAGCTCGATAATTTTCTCTTCGACAAGCCTAATGCGAAGCGCTTCTTTGTATAGGTCCTGATACACGTATAAACCCTACCTGTTTTTATCTTTTAAACCACATGCCACCTCTAAAGAAACGGATGTGTTTCATTTCACTATAAGATAACTATCACCAACTTCTAAAGAAAAAGTTAGCATTGCTGATTAACATCCCAATAGATGCGTTTTTCTGCTATAATATGTGCATCTAGAAATCATAAATGATGTTTGTTTTAAAATGGCAATCCCATCGATTGACAATTTATCTGCCGCACTTTATGTGCCAAGCGCGACGGCTGCACCGAAAAGCCAGCCCAAAGCGCTTGCCCAGCGCCAGCCATTTGAAACCCAAATCGCCCCCAGTCGCAGCAAGGCCCTGTCTCAAATTGCCCGTGTTAAAGGCGCTGTCATTCAGTCCTTGGTTAAAGGCTTAGACGCCTTGGTCAAACAGGCTGATAAAACAACGCTACCCAACAGTTTCCCAGAAACCTCACGGGTAAACCTGCAAGCCGAGATCACAACTATTCTTGGTAATATTGAACGGCTTGTGAATTCTGCCGAGGTGGGTTCTGTTAGCCTGTTGCGCACAGAAGAGCGCACCATCAAATTGCAATCTTCTGAATATGGCGGCAAGATTGAGGTCAAAGGCGTTGCTATTGACGCCCAAGCCCTTGGCCTTTCCAATATCAATGTGCTGTCTGAGCTGGGGATTAAAGATGCGTCGCGCCGGGTTGAAAATGCCCTTTATGTGGTCAATGAACGGGTCAATCGCCTTGAACAACTGGATAAAGCCTTAAGAAACGAGATTGATTTTGGCAGCCTGACAAATGTCAGTAACAATGCCTCACTGGCAACCAATGTAGCCTCAAACTATGCCTCCTCAGGCAGTTACAATCCGCCTGTGCAATATCAGACCCAATCAAGCGGCCAATATAACGCCCGTTTTTTTGAGCGCGGTAGTTTCGTTGACTTGCAAGGTTAAGCCTGATTAAAAAAATCGAGAATTTTAGCCACATGATGGATGTAATGGTGGTGAGGTGCAACCTTTGCCAAGGCTCCCTCCTGCATCATTTGTAAAGCCACATCATCTTCTAAAACGGACAATAATTTTTCTTCCAGCGTCGCATCACTTTGGCTCAAATCCAGCTGACAGACACTCTCTTCAAATTCATCCAGCCCCGTTGAAAGACTACAAAAAGCCGGGGTACCTGAGGCAATCGCCCCCCAGATACGTTCGGTTATGGCTGATGGGAATTTAGGGGTCAGGCAAATATTGGCTTTTAGGTGAGAAGAGATTTCCAAAACCTCTTGAAAGTCCTTGCGCCCTAAAAAAGTGACATCATCCATAGCCAAGAGTTCAGGATCATCAATATTACCGATTAAATCAATCGGCATATGTTTTTGCAAAATTCTTAAAACACGGCGGCGCGCCAAACTGTTTGAAGCCATTTCGCCCAACATCAACAAACCGGAAAGCACCTGTTTGGGCAACTGATTATGGTCGATTGAGCGTTCTTTACAGGCTTGATCAAAAGCATCAAAAACAGATTGCGGGCGAGCTGCCTGATCCTGCCCGCATTGTTCGCTTGCTTCTAAAAAAGGATGGATTTGTGGAGGGTTTATCCGTTTCATATCCGCCCAATCTGGCAGCGGCGCAATGGAGCCTGCAAATAAGACACGGCGCTGTCTTTTGGCAATGGGAATAATCTCATTCAGCGGATCAAGATTGCTATGAGGCACCTGAACCGATTTAAACGCACAGCCCAACTGCTTTAAGATATCTGCATGAAACGGTTCTACAACCCCCATGACCGTATTGGCAGGCAGACTAATTAGGGAGGCAAAATGCTGTACAGGATCATCCACTAACCAACACAAATGATGCCAGCGGATTTCATAAGGCTCCCCACCCGGTTTTTGCTTTGGAAAATCAATCCGCCCATTAAAGGTTACCAAGAGATGGTCATCTCGTGGCTCAGTCAATTCATTGAGCAAGGCAGAAAGCTGCGGGCCACCTAGTTCGGCTGCATTAACGAATTCAAACTCAACACCATTATGCTTCATGGCCTGAGCAAACTGGTTATGTTGAATGCCCGTACAGCTATCCATAAAGCCGTTTGAAAGAAAGACACATTTCCTGATCATTAATGTATGCCACCTTCTGTTGGAATATCCATGACCTTCTCAAACACTTCTCTGCGTTTTTTTAGTAACTCTTCATCGCGGCGTTTGCATTCCTGTTTATAGAAATCCATTTGTTCAGCCAATGTGCTTCTAATCTGCGAAATTTCCTGATTAAAATTATGCTCCACCGCCTGATACAGCATGTCATCAGCGCGGTTACATTCCTTGATCTTGGCAATCTGCAGTTCAGTCGGTTTTTCCCGCTTCAAGGCTTCATCTTTAAAGCTCGCATTCATGCGCGATAAAATGGGAACCGTACTCCAACCAAATTTAGCCGCAATCTGAAAAGCGCTTTCTTCCATACGCTCTAAAAGCCCGATGCATGGAAAATATTTTCCCGCACTGGCCTGAACCTGCATCAGTAAGTCCTGATCAGAAATATCCTCATAAAAACCATGCTCAAACATATTGCGTGGCTGCTCAAGCGTATGGAGTTTTTTATCAGGACTGTTAATTGCCGCAATCCAGCGCGCTTGCTTATTATAGGACTTTGGCAAAGCAGCAATAAAGTCATCAAGACTGACACTCGCATCCAGTTTTTCACGTTCCAGATAGAAAAAATACTCTGAAATAACGGAGTCAACCGGATTGCGGATGGTGGTGAAATACTGACAGTGTCGATCCGTATCAAGATGATAGGGATAAGGACATTCAGTGAAGAGATAACGGGTTTGCTCCGTTACAGGCTCATCCTCTGTTTCAGGAAAATGGCTACAGGTTTCACCCTTAATCTGACAATAATCACGCACAAGTCGGCGCACACTTGAACTGCCCGTTCTCACAATGCCCAAATGCACCAAGAGTGTTTCACTCATTATCCATCTCCCGCTTTAATGACTATTTTGTTCTAACATGCTCCTTACAAAAAGACTTGGTATTTTTTGCCTAGTCATCCTTTCCCTTCGCCTTCAGACAAGCATATTTTTCCCTATCCCCATCATCCTAAAAACCACTTTAACTATTAAAAAACAACCACTTAGTTAAAAATATCATTTTTGGCACGACCCTTGCAAAATAAGGGCTGACATGTGGAATATGCGAGGAAGCAATCATGGATGATTTAAATGTAAGAGCCCGAAACAGCGTCGCTGCCGCTGCTGCCGGGGCTGCCAAGAGCGCGGGTAAAGCCCAAAGCTCTGCAGGCCCGCAGTTCTCCAGCTTCTTGATGTTCGGAACTGACAATATGAATACCTCCATGTCCATGTCAGCCAACCAGTCACAGAACGAAGGTGTCTATGACCAAGGTGGCGATAGTGGATATGATCAGTCTTATCGTGACGAACGTGAAGCCGGGGGTTCCCAGCGACGCGATGATGAACCGGCCCACAGCCGTTCTGACGATCGAGACTATAGTCGTGACGATGAACCACGCCATTCGCGTTCTGATGATAACCGTCAGGAAGCATCCCATGATGGTCGTGATGATCATCGTCAAGACGATACTGCACCGCGTGAACAACATACCTCACGCGATGATCACGATACAGGTGATCAAGGTGCAAATGAACAGGTTCAATCTGATACAGGATCGCAAAACCAAAATAGCAACGATACAGAAAGTAGCGCTGCTCAGACAACCAATAGCGATAATGTATCTGATCAAGCTGCCAGCAATGCCTTTGCTCAAGGCGCAGCTGCGGCTGCACAAATGGCAGCTGACCCGGCAATCGTTGCAATGGTCGACCCAAAGAAAGCGGGTATGACCGATACGACTGCCAAACAAACAACTCAAACTGTCCAGAACATCGATGTTAATGCGGGTAACAATAAAGACTTGTTCTCCCAAGGTTGGCAATCCGGTGCGGCTCAAAATAAAGCAGCCACTCAAGGACAGGGTCAAATGCAAGGCATTCAGCAAAATCAGAACGCTATGGCTAATCAACAAAATACTGATCCGCAATTACAAGGTCAGTTGATGTCAGAAGCCCAGCGCCAAGCAAGCGACCTTTCAAAGAAACTTGGACCAAACCAACGTGCAAACCTGAATGTGAATGTCACCAACCAATCGGCTGAATTGACATCAACACAATCACAAAACCTGTCCAATGCAGCCCAAGTTGCCGCAGATGCCAATAATCCATTGGCCGCAACCAAGCAGCAGACAACAGGGCAAACCAACGCAAACCAAGGGCCAAACCCTCAGGCTGCGATGGCGAATGCACAAGCCCAGGTAAACCAGCAAAATAACAACCAGAACACACAAAACCAGAATTTCCAAAATATGGTTGGTGATGTGAAAGGTGCTGCTGGTGGTGCGGCGAAAACCGCCATGGTCCAACAGCCCCAAGGCGTAAACCCTGAGATGGCGCAAACCAATACTCAGAACACGACCCAACAGGCACAACAAACACAGCAAGCAGCTCAGGCAAAACAGGCGGCTCAACAAAAGCCGGCTGTCCAGACAACGGCAAAACCTGAAGAAATTCATGTTGAGATTTCCAAAGCGGCAAAAGCCGGTGCGGACCGTATCAACATTCAGCTTAAGCCACTGGAAATGGGCCGCATTGAAGTTCAACTGGACTTTTCAACAGGTAAAGTGATGGCCTCCATCGTTGCCGAACGTCCAGAAACATTGCAAATGCTGAAGAACGACTCCTCAAACCTTGAAAAAGCACTGAGCGAAGCGGGCCTCAACATGGGTGATATGAACTTCGATTTGCAAAAACAAAACGAACAGGGTGAACAAGCCAACGGTTCCTCCAATGGTGGAAACGGTGGTGATGCGGACTCTATGGATGATGACGAAGAACTTCTTCTGGCATCAGATATGGAAGTGCTGGCCCAACGTGCTCAAGAACGCGCAGCCTCTCGGGGCGGTGTGGATATTAGTGCGTAAAAAAGTAACGATTTGAAGGAAAGATTGAACAATGGCTGATGCAGTTTCAGGAATTGGTGCCGCTTCAACAGCAAGCGCTGCCACCCAAGACGCCCAAAAACTTGCGGACGACTTGGATGATTTCATGACGTTGTTAACAACTCAGTTGCAACACCAGGATCCACTTGATCCCATGGATGCAACCGAGTTTACTTCACAGCTTGTCCAATTTGCGAGCGTTGAGCAACAGATCTCACAGAACTCTAACCTAGAGACCTTGATCCGTGCCCAAGAAAACTCGCAACTGGCAAGCGTGGCCAGCTATGTCGGTCGCTTCGTTGAAGCCGAGAGCGGTTCCGTTCAGGTTTACAACGGTGAGTCCGAGTTCAATTACGTCCTTCATGACAGTGCAGAAGCGACACTCATCAACATCCAAGACGATACGGGCCGCACAGTCTTCTCTTCTGAAGGTCAGGTCAGCGTCGGTAAACACGGTGTTATCTGGGATGGTACAGACATGCAGGGCAATAAAGTTCCTGATGGCATGTACAAACTCACCGTATCAGCCATGGATGGTGATGGCGCTCCTGTGGATGTCACAACAACAGCAATCGGTAAAGTGACCGGCGTATCTTACGCTGGTGATGAAGCCGCCTTGATGTTGAACAACATGGAAATCGGTCTGTCACAAGTCATTACATTGAAAGAACAGGCCGCCTCTTTAACGGACTCAACTGAGGACGTAACTGAGGAAGAAACAACTGAAGAAACAACTTCATAAGACATACAGAGAACCGGTGGTTCGAGAATAGAACCACCAAAATGAAAATGCGAGAACCGCGAAAAAACAAAACTCGCTAAGGAGATAAAAGATGAGCTTATATGGTGCACTCTTTTCCGGCGTATCCGGCCTTCAGGCACAGTCCAGTGCCATGGGTGCAATCGCCGATAACGTAACCAACGTAAACACATCCGGTTATAAATCGACCACAGTTAACTTTCAGACGCTTGTCACGAAACAAGCCTCTACAACAAAATATTCCGCAGGTGGTGTGCAGTCTAAACCACGCCAAGGCATTGATGTTCAAGGTCTCTTGCAATCAACGTCTTCTGCAACAGATATCTCTATTTCCGGTAACGGTATGTTCATCGTGAACGAAGCTGGTGACCCGGGTACAGGTGATATTTATGCCTACACACGTGCAGGTTCTTTTAAAGTAGATAAAGAAGGCTACCTGCAAAACGTTTCAGGCTTTTACATGCAAGGCTGGCCTTTACAGACCTATGATGGTTCTACCCAAGCGGTAACAAAAACCATCAATGATGACACCTACATGAAAGCCTATCAGAACTCTCAGGGTGATACGGTCTATATCAACGATAACATCGTTGACTCAACCAACCTGCGCCCGCTTAACTTAAAAACCATCGGTGGTACAGCTGTTGCCTCCACCACCATTTCCATGGGGGCTAACCTGCCTTCTGAAGATGATGTTGGTTCCACACATAAAACCGACGTTCTGATTTATGACTCCCTTGGTGGAGCTCATAACATCAACCACACATGGACAAAACGTGCCTCTAACGGCTGGGACCTATCAGTTGTTCCCCCAGAAGGTTCTGAATCCATCGTGATTGAAGACCAAAATACAGAACGTAACAACTATATGTCACTGGGTCGCCTTGATTTCACATCGGTTCCTGACTCCGGCACATCTATGACGATGGAGTTGGGCGGTAACACCTACACCATTGATTTCACCACAGCTGACTCAACAGCCATGCACCAAGATACGATTACAATTGGTGGCACACCAGCTGATGGCAACACGGTCACCCTTGATGGTGTCACTTACGAACTTGATACAGACAGTACCGTAACAGCTGGTAACATCGCTGTTACCGTTGCTACAGGTGCCAACACAAGCACAGTGGCTGCCGCCCTTGCCAGTGCGATGGAGACCCAAATGGACTCCGCACGTGGGAAAGGTTCATGGGTTTCTGTAAATGCTTCTGTGATCTCGGTTAACAACACATCAGCCTCTTACGCCAACGTCACTGATGGTGGTGTTGCAGGTGGTGGTATGACAGCAACGGTTGCTGCCAACGCTGTTGCCGCAACAACCAACCTTGATATTAAAGTTTCCAGCCGTTCTCTTTCACAAGTGATGGATGAACTTGGTGAGAAAATCCAGTCTATCTTGCAATATGAATTTGATGGTGTGCCGGACTCACCGCCAAACACATGGGCAGAACGTATTGCTGGTGAAAACGCAGTTGTTTTCCATAACGTCGATACATCTGACTCCCTGACTGTTGATGCCACTGGCCTGACAACAGCAGGTGTGGATGCGGTGATGCAGACCACATCATTTGATGTGGAAGCGGTAAATTCCACCATCAACTGGACACAATCAACAAACCACGCTGTTGCCTTTAACGGTGATGGTACGCCAGACTCCTTCTTTGGAACAGATGAAGCCACGGCTTCTGATCCGACCATCCAATATAAAATTGCATGGGCAAACGGTGCAGAAGATATGGATGGTTCCACAAGCCCTGCCTTGCAGGTTTCACTAGGTAACTACAACGTTGCTGATGGGATCACACAGTTTGGTGGGAACTACCAGATCAACTACATCTCTCAAAACGGTGCCGCCTTTGGTAACTACGCTGGTCTGTCCATCAACTCTGAAGGTATTGTCACGGCCCTGTTTGATAACGGTGTAACCCGTCCGGTCTTCCAGATCCCGGTTGCCACTATGGTGAACCCAAACGGTATGGAAAGTCTTTCAGGTAACGTCTGGATCGAGACCGATTTCTCCGGTCAGCCAACGGTACGTGAAGCCGGTTCTGCCGGTGCGGGGACAACCAACCAGTCGGCCCTTGAGGCCTCTACCGTGGATTTGGGTGAAGAATTCACCTCCATGATTACTACCCAGCGCGCCTATTCCGCTGCGGCCAAGATTATTTCAACATCAGATGAGATGTTGGAAGAACTTCTGAGAGTGAAACGTTAAGATTAGCGTTTTATTTTTCAGAATATCTCCGATTTTTATCGGTTCTCTTTAAGACTTGGCCTCGGCACGTTTTTCGCGTCGAGGCCCTTTTTTTAAACGTTTTGTCACACTGGCTAAGGCCAAAGTCTACGACCCCCACAGACTCTTGGATTCTGACTTTCGCCAGAATGACGAATTATATGAAAAAAACACTAGAATCTTCATGGTTTTCAGGCCATTTTAGAGGAAGCGATTCGCGACATTGATTTCTGCTAGGCAAAAAATGCCGGGTTGTTAACTTCTTGTTTAGGGTAACTGCGTTAGATTCTACAGTGTAGTTTCATACGCGCTTTTGGGATGCGTATGGTGTCAAAGACGAAAAGAGACAGTCAGAAGGGACACATCAAGTGAGTGGTTTTGTTGACGCATTAAAAAATCTTGGCCCCCAGCGTTTAGCTGTGGTTGGTGGTGTCATACTGGCGCTTGTCGCTTTTTTCATCTATTTGATGACCCGTATCGGCACGCCGCAGATGGAATTGCTTTATTCCAACCTGAGCGCTGATGACTCCCAACAGATCGTCGGTATCCTCTCCAGAGAAGAAGTTCCTTACGATGTGGCGAAAGAAGGAACGGAAATTTACGTTAAGAGCGACCAAGTCGGCCCCATGCGTCTCAAAATCGCTGAAAACGGGCTACCTACGGGGGGCTCTGTCGGCTATGAAGTTTTTGACAATGCCGATGCTATTGGCTCCACCAACTTCCAGCAAAACGTAAACCTTGTGCGCGCCCTTGAGGGTGAGCTTGCCAGGACCATCCGTTCCATTGGCAATGTAAAAGCCGCCCGTGTCCATTTGGTTTTACCCCGCCGAGAGCTCTTTTCGCGGGAGCGTCAAAAGCCAAGTGCCTCTGTCGTTTTAAAAATGCTTAATGCCGAGCGGCTCACTAAAGAACAAATTTCTGCCGTTCAGCACCTTGTTGCCTCGGCCGTTCCTGATTTGAAGCCTGACCGTATCTCCATTGTCGATGATAAGGGGGCCTTACTCGCAAAAGGGTTTGACCAACCGGGTAATGCCGATAAAGCACAAGAGATTGAGCACCAACGCCTTCAGAAACAAGAAGCCATTGCACGACGTATCGAAGGGCTGATTGAACGTACCGTCGGTTTTGGTAAAGTGCGCGCTCAAGTCGCTGCCGATATGGATTTCTCCCGTGTCACATCGGTTGAAGAAGAATATGACCCTGAAGGTCAGGTTGTACGTTCCAGTTCCACCTTGGAAGAAAACGAACAAAGCAACGAAAGCGAAAACGACATGGCGGTGACGGTAGGTAACAACCTACCTGACGCTCAAGATCAAGGAAACTCCGCAACCGCAGGCTCCAGTGCCAACCGCACACAGGAAACTGTTAACTACGAAATTTCCAAAAAAATCATCAATCGTGTGCGTGAAACTGCGGTTGTTAACCGCCTTTCTGTCGCTGTTCTTGTTGATGGCGTCTATACTAGAGACGAAGAAGGCAACGTCACCTACGAAGCGCGCAGCCAGGAAGAAATGGACCAGATTTCAACTCTGGTTAAAAGCGCCATCGGCTTTACCGATGATCGCGACCGTGTTGATGTGATTAACATGCGCTTTGCTGCCATTGAGCAAATCGACGACACAGAAGAAATTGTCTTCTGGATCTTCACAAAACCAGAACTCATGCATTATGCAGAGATGGTCGTTCTGGGCTTTGTCGCTCTGCTGGTTATCCTCTTGGTGGTTCGCCCACTTATCAAGCGTGTATTCGAACAGCAAGCTGCTGCAGAAGCTGCTGCGCTGGCTGAAGCCGAACAGGAAGCCTTGGCCGGACCGGCTGGTGTACCTGTTCCATCCGATACGGTGGCTGATGAAGATGACAGCTTTGAAGAACTTATCGATATCGACCGTGTAGAAGGCCGCGTGAAGGCGTCTTCTGTGAAGAAGGTTGGTGAAATTGTTGAGAAACACCCGGAAGAAGCTTTGGCGATCATCCGAAACTGGATGTATCAAGAAGGTTAAAGGTAAAGAAGTATGGCACGCGTAAAGGACGATTACCGAAGTCTAACAGGTCAGGAGAAAGCCGCTATTTTCATGCTTTCTCTTGGCGATGAGCATTCAGGTAAGCTGTTTGAGATGATGGATGACGAAGAAATTCGTGAAATGTCTCAAGTCATGGCCTCTCTGGGCTCTGTTAGTTCCACGGTGATTGAACGCCTGTTTGTAGAATTTGCCGATCAGCTTTCTTCTGCGGGCTCCCTTGTGGGTACGTTTGATAGTACGGAACGCTTGCTGAAACAGGCTCTGCCTAAAGATCGTGTTTCCAACATCATGGAAGAGATCCGCGGTCCTGCGGGTCGTACCATGTGGGATAAGTTGGGTAACGTGCATGAAGCCGTACTTGCCAACTATTTCAAAAACGAATATCCGCAAACCGTGGCTGTGGTTCTGTCCAAGATTAAGCCCGACCATGCTGCGCGCGTGCTCTCGCTCTTGCCGGAAAACTACGCCATGGAAGTTATCATGCGTCTACTGCGTATGGAGGCTGTACAAAAAGAAGTTCTGGACGGCGTTGAGAAAACACTACGTTCTGAATTTATGTCTAACCTGGCGCGCACACAACGTCGCGATAGCCACGAGTTGATGGCCGATATCTTCAACAACTTGGATCGTAACACCGAGAACCGCTTCATCACGGCTCTTGAAGAACGTAACCGTGAGTCTGCTGAGCGCATTAAGGCTTTGATGTTTACATTTGATGATCTGGTTCGTGTGGATCAGGCCGGTATCCAAATCCTCTTGCGTCAAGCTGAAAAAGACAAACTGTCTATGGCTCTTAAAGGCGGGTCCGAAGAGGTCAAGGATCTCTTCTTCAAGAATATGTCTGAGCGTGCAGCCAAGATGATGCGCGAAGATATGGAAGCCATGGGTCCTGTTCGCCTGCGTGATGTGGACGAAGCCCAAGCCGAAATCGTTGTTGTAGCCAAGCAATTGGCTGATGCCGGCGAGATCAACATCTCACAACCAGGCGAAGAAGACGAACTGGTCTTCTAATCAAGGTAACGTATTCTTATGGGCAGCATTAAAAGATATCTTTTTGAAAACAGGAACTTCGATCCGGATTATGACCCGGAGGCGGACCACACCTATGATTTTGAAGGTGAAGAAGGTGTTCATGTTGCTACAGAAGAACCTGAGCAAAATGAAGATGATGAAGATGAAGAAGAGGTAGAAGCCCCTCCTCCACCGACCTTTAATGAAGAAGAAGTCCTTGCTGCACAGCAAACAGCCTTTGATGAAGGTAAGACTGCGGGCTTACAAGAAGCCAATGCCCAGTTTGAACATCTCATTGCAACCGCGCTGACCCAGATTTCACAAAACATACCGGATGTTTTTCAATCCCACAGCCAAACTCAGGAAGACCATGAATCCCATGCGCTTTCAGTTGCAACAGCTGTTGTGAAAAAAATCATTCCGGCTTATGCAGAAAAAAATGGCTTGGATGAAATTGTCCATGTGGTTTCGCAATGCTTAGAACCCCTTCGTGCAGAACCACGCATCATTGTAAAAGTTCATGAATCCTTGCGCGATGATGTGCATGATAAACTCACGGTTATTGCCGATCAGATCGGTTTTGACGGACGCGTGGTTGTTATGGCCCAAGAAGATATTGTGCCCGGTGATTGCCGTGTGGAATGGTCAGAAGGCGGGGCTGAGCGCAATAGTGATGATTTATGGCAACTAATTGATGAAATTATAGAACGGAACTTGACGCAAGGTGCCAATTCCGGCGAAAATCAGCCCACGGCTGACACCCATGGGGAAGCTCCTGTTGATGGTCCTTTGGACACTCAGGCAGGACTAGAGGAGACATCTTAAGATGGCTGATGAAGAAAATAACCTAGAACTCAATAATCTGGATAACCCAGAAGGCCCGATGGCACCTGAAGCTCAAATGGGACAAGCCAGCCCTTCAATGGGACCATCCCAAGACCTTCCCACAAGTGCGCGTGAACTCGAAGCTGTTTATGATATCCCGGTTCGTGTTTCTGCCGTTTTGGGCAAAGCGACCATGCCGGTAAGTGACCTTCTTAAACTGGGCCGCGGTGCGGTTGTTGAGCTTGACCGTAAAGTTGGTGAAGCGATTGATATCTATGTAAACAACCGACTTGTCGCACGTGGCGAAGTTGTTGTTGTGGAAGAGCGCCTTGGCGTGACCATGACAGAGATTATCAAATCTGAACGGAGCTAAGATACAGCACGATGAGTGAAGGTGAAGGAATTGGCCGCGCCAAATCGACCTTAGATACTGCCACCATTATTGGTCTTCTGATTGCCTTTGCCTTGGTAGGGGCCGCTATCGTTGTGGGTGGGTCTCCAGACTCCTTTTTCAACCCGCCTTCCATCTTGATTGTGATTGGTGGGACGATCGGGGTCACAATGGTGTGTTTCTCCCTTGGTGAGATGCTGCGCAGTGGTCAGCTCATCGTTAAAACCGTTCTGTATAAAACACATGACGCCAGTGCAATTGCCGTACAATCCATCCAAATCGCTGAAGTGGCGCGCAAACAAGGCGTTCTCCAGCTGCAAGGCGTACTTGAAAGCATCAAACGCGAAGAATTTTTTCACAAAGGCCTGTCCATGATTGTGGATGGCACGCCCGCCGATGAAGTTGAAAACATGATGATCGGTGAGCTTGAAGCCATGGCAGGACGCCATAACAAAGGCGCGAATGTCCTTAGAAAAGCGGCTGAATTTGCCCCTGCCATGGGGTTGATCGGCACCTTGATCGGTCTGGTTCAAATGTTGGGTAATCTAGATGACCCAAGCACAATCGGCCCATCCATGGCAGTTGCTTTGTTAACCACCTTTTATGGTGCAGTGCTGTCAAATATGGTACTGATACCCCTAGCCGCAAAATTAGAGCGTAATTCTGATGAGGAACTCCTTGTCAATCAGCTCTATATTCTTGCGACCGCATCCATTGGGCGACAGGAAAACCCGCGCCGTTTGGAAATGATGTTGAACAGTATTTTACCACCGAACCGTCGCGTTCAATATTTTGATTAACGTGATAAAGAGGTTAGAAGTTAGATGAAGATTTTGATTGTCGGAACCTTGAATGGGCAAGTGGGCGCTGCAAGTCAGATTGCAGTGAAACGCGGTGCCAAGGTCATTCATACCGATAACATTAATGATGGCTTGGAAACTTTACGCCAAGGTAAAGGGATTGACCTTGTCTTGGTTGATATCCAGCTTGATATTGAAAGCTTTATCACCAACCTAAATGCAGAACGCATCAACACCCCGATTGTCGCCTGTGGGGTGGCAACTGATGCCCAAGCCGCTGTGCGCGCAATTCGCGCCGGTGCCCAAGAATATCTTCCCCTTCCCCCTGATGCCGAGCTGATCGGCGCTGTTTTAAGTGCGGTGGCCGAAGAAAGCCATGCCATGATCTATCATGATCCGGTCATGGATGATGTGGTGCGCCTTGCCAAACAGATCGCACCCAGTGATGCCAGTGTGCTGATCACAGGACAAAGCGGAACGGGTAAAGAGATTATGGCACGTTTTATCCATCGCAGCTCCAAGCGTAAAGATGGGCCGTTTGTTGCGGTAAACTGTGCTGCCATTCCTGAAAACCTGCTTGAGTCTGAACTGTTTGGTCATGAAAAAGGGGCCTTTACAGGGGCTGTTGCACGCCGTATCGGTAAATTTGAAGAAGCCAATAACGGAACCATCCTGCTTGATGAGATTTCAGAGATGGACCCGCGCTTACAAGCTAAGCTTTTGCGTATTTTACAAGAACGCGAAATTGATCGTGTCGGGGGTAAAAAGCCCGTTCCGGTCAATGTGCGTGTCCTTGCGACCTCTAACCGCAATATGGAACAAAGCGTTGCCAAAGGCGAGTTTCGTGAAGATTTATACTTCCGCCTAAATGTGGTGAACCTACAACTGCCATCGCTGAAAAATCGCCCCAAAGACATCACCGTACTGGCTGAACATTTCATCAAGAAATACGCCAAAGCCAATGAAATGGATGAACGTCCACTTACAGTAACAGCGATGAATAAAATTTTGGGTCATGCATGGCCCGGTAACGTGCGCGAGCTGGAAAACACCATGCACCGCGCGGTTCTCATTGGAGGGCCAACGGAGATTGGGGAAGAAGCCATTATGCTTAGTGGCAGCCCCACAGCGGGGGCTTCGGCCCCACAACAAGAAGCAGGCGCGCCTCTTTTAGCAGCGCAATCTGAAAATCCGAGCGATTTTGTCGGTCAGACCGTTGCTGATATGGAACGCAAACTGATTATTGCCACATTGGATCACTGCCTTGGTAACCGCACCCATGCGGCTAACGTGCTGGGCATTTCCATTCGCACATTACGTAACAAGTTAAAACTCTACGGGGATGACGGTTTTGAAGTCCCCGCAGCAGGCGGCAACACTTAAGGTCAGGCAGGGTATAAGCGATGGCAGATCCAGCGACTCCCGGCCAGCCCGGCCAATCTGGCGGGGACCAGTTCGGCGCATTTTTTAATAAATTAAAAAACACCTTCCTCCAAGGCGATTACGGCATGGCTGTTGGCATCTCAACCATTTTGGTTGTGCTGATCTTCCCCATGCCGCCGTGGCTGCTTGATATCTCGCTGGCTTTTTCCTTTACCTTCTCTGTCATGATTATGATGACAGTCATATTCTTGGAAAAACCCCTTGATTTCAGTGCCTTTCCCACGGTCTTGCTGATTGCGACCATGATCCGGCTGGCCTTGAACCTAGCCTCCACCCGCCTGATTTTGACCAATGGTCACGAAGGTACCCACGCTGCGGGAGCCGTGATTGAAGCCTTTGGTGGCTTTATCATGGGCGGTAACTTCGTTATCGGTATTATCGTTTTCTCCATCCTTGTGATCGTTAACTTTATCGTTATCACCAAGGGTTCTGGTCGTATCGCCGAGGTGACTGCACGTTTCACCCTTGATGCTATGCCCGGTAAACAAATGGCAATTGATGCTGATTTGTCCACGGGCCTGATCGATGAAGACCAAGCCAAAGAACGCCGTCAAGAACTGCAAGATGAAAGTACTTTCTTTGGGGCCATGGATGGTGCATCCAAGTTTGTACGTGGGGATGCCATTGCCGGTATTCTCATTACCTTCATCAACGTGATCGGCGGGATCATCATCGGGGTTGTGCAAAAAGACCTTGAGATGATCCAAGCTGCTGACAGCTATACACGACTGACCGTAGGTGATGGTCTGGTTTCACAAATTCCAGCCCTTATCGTATCAACCGCTGCAGGTCTTTTGGTGACCAAAGCGGGTGTTTCCGGCACCGCTGATAAAGCCCTTATCGGTCAATTTGGGGCCAACCCAAAAACATTGGGGGTGAGCTCGGTCATCCTGTTTGGTATGGCGACCATGCCCGGCATCCCGATGATGCCTTTCATGTTCCTTGGCCTTCTTACTGGTGGGGGCGCTTATTACGTCTTTTCCAAACAAAGTGCAGAAAAAGCTGAGATAGAAAAACGCCAAGCTGCAGAATCTACTGCACCACCTGCCCCCTCAGAAGAACCCATCGCCCAGACCATGAAGATTGACATGATGCGTCTAGAGCTTGGCTATGGCCTTCTCTCTCTGGTAAATGCGGGCATGGATGGGCAACGTTTAACCGACCAGATTAAAGCGCTACGCCGCCAGCTTGCCACAGAGATGGGCTTTGTTATGCCCTCAGTGCGTATCCAAGATAACATGCAGCTGCCCGCTAATAATTACGTCATCCGCGTTAAAGAGATTGAAGCAGGGCGCGGTGATCTTCGCCCCAATCAGTTGATGATTATGGATCCGCGCGGTGAAGATATTTCCCTGCCCGGTGAATCCACAAAAGAGCCTACCTTTGGCCTGCCTGCCCTTTGGGTTGATTCCAATAACCGGGAAGAAGCCCTGTTTCGCGGCTATACGGTTGTGGAACCCGGCACCGTCATTACCACCCATCTGACCGAGCTGGTCAAAGACAATATGTCTGAGCTTCTGTCTTATACAGAAACCCAGAAGCTGCTTGATGATCTGGATAAAGAGCATCAGAAACTTATTGCTGATATTATTCCAGCAGCCATGAGTGTGGGTGGTGTACAACGTGTTCTTCAAAATCTGTTGATCGAGCGTATCTCTATTCGTGATTTACCGACCATCTTGGAAGGGATTTCAGAAGCCACAGGCTATACCCGCAACGTAAATATGATTACCGAGCATGTGCGCTCACGCCTTGGTCGCCAGATCAGTGATATGCTGACCAACCATCAAGGTATCTTACCACTAATTACCTTGTCACCAGAATGGGAGCAGGTCTTCCTTGAATCTTTGGTGGGTAGTGGTGATGAAAGACAGCTTTCCATGGCACCAAGTAAGATGCAGGAATTTATCAATGCGGTACGCCAGACCTTTGAGCGTCAAGCCATGATGGGCGAAACACCTGCCTTGCTGACAAGCCCGGCTATTCGCCCTTATGTCCGTTCCATTATTGAGCGCTTCCGCCCAACAACAACGGTGATTTCACAAAGTGAAGTTCACCCCAAAGCCAAGATCAAAACCATCGGGCAGATTTAACGTTTCACCAAAAGCATCGATACTCATTTTGATTAAAACCTATAATTCAAGATCATAGGTTTCTATAACCTCCTGCATCTGGAGTCGTTTTTGGCCTGCTGCCACGGCCATGACTTTTGCTAAAACTTCAGAAATTTCACCTTTTGTGATATCTGATTTCTTACATTGTTCAAGATAGTATTTTGTACAAGGCGCACAGTTCATCGCCATTGCCGCAGCAAGATCCACGAGTAATTCCGCTTTAGAATCAAGATGTTCTGTTTGATGTGTTGTTTCATAAAACGCATTATAAGCTTTTTGTTGCTTTGCTGTCAGCATGGTGACACTCCCTAAATTAACCGAAAAAAAATCTTTGCCTAACTGTTCGGTAACCATTTCCCTATACATATAATAGCCATGTTTGCAGCTATGACAAAAACAACTCCAACACCGGCTGTACGAAAAGGCGGCAATGTATTTGCTGTTGCCTCGGGAAAAGGCGGTGTGGGAAAGACCTGGTTTGCAGTGACGCTATCACATGCGTTGGCGAACTTGGGTCAGCGGACCCTCCTTTTTGACGGTGACTTCGGTCTGGCCAATGTGGATATTCAGTTAGGGCTTATGCCTAAACATGATCTATCCGGCGTGGTCGGGGGCAACCTCACCCTTAATCAGGCTGCCCAACCCTTTGATGAAGGCGGCTTTGACATTATTGCCGGGCGATCAGGCTCCAGCTCGCTTAATCATATTCCTGCAAACCAAATCCAACATTTAGGCAATGACCTTGGTGTTCTCTCTGTCTCTTATGACCGTGTGATTGTTGACCTTGGTGCAGGGCTTGACCGTCCAACGCGTCAACTCACCTCAAAAGCAGGCACCTGTTTGGTGGTAACCGCAGATGAGCCCACAGCGATGACCGATGCCTATGCCTTTATCAAGACCATGACAAAAGAACGCCCCGGTCTGGATATTCGCGTTGTGGTCAATATGAGCGATTCCATTCGTGATGGCGAGCGCACCTATAATACCTTGCGCCGTGCATGTGAGGGTTTCTTGGGTATTTCACCGCCTCTTGCAGGTGTGATTCGCTGGGACAAGCGTGTTCGTGATACAATAAAGCATCAACAGCCTTTGCTTAGCCATGCGCCCAGCTGTATTGCGGCAAAAGATGTTGCAACCATTGCCAATAGCCTGATCAACAACTTCTAAGGCCCGCCTGACATGACAAGTGTTGCGCCCCCACCGCCACCACCTTTACCGCCGACTGCTGGTGGTGCGGCACCGCAACTGACTGTCAGCGTTGGTGGCCCAGCCTCTGTCCAGCTGTCTAAGATGGCATTAGATAGTCTGCTTACAGGTATTGTAAAACAATCCAGCCAAGGTGGCACAACAAGCTTACAAACAAATCTCGGCCTACTGCAATTTAAAGCGCCCTTTACCCTGCCGCCCAATGCCCAAGCGACATTTAAGCTGGTGCAAACCCAACCCGCAGTGCAAGTGCAACTCACCCATATCAATGGCAAACCCATTGCGCCTAATACGCCCGCGGGAAGGGTCAATACGGTTGCGACCCAGTTTATGCAAGGCAATGCTCAAACCGCCTCCCTTGGTGGGCAAAGCTCACAAGCTGGTGGCGCCCAACTTAATGTCGGGGCAACCCCGGCGACCCTGCTTAACCTCAATACCGCATCTGGCATCAAAGCCTTTGTGCTCAGCCCCACAACAAACCAAGGCCAAGCGCAGGCTGGGACAACTACGGGCCAAGCACAAACTAAAGCAAACCCCACACAATCAGGTAAATCAAGCCTTGCAGGTGTACAGGTTAAATCAGGTGCGACCCCCACAACAACGGGCTCAACCGTCATTCAGGGCCAAGGCACTCAAGCCACGGGGAGCAATCATTTCCAAAGTGGCAACCAGCTCAATGTGCGCCTTCTCAGTGTGCAACAACCCGGCCAAAGCACCAGCCAAATCCAAAGTGCCTCAAGCACCCCTTCCACCAGCACTGTCATTACTCAAGGCACAGTGCAGGGACAAACAGCTCAAGGCCAACCGATTATCAAGCTGCCCCAAGGGCTCATTGCCCTAGATACCACAGCCAAAATGCAGGAAGGCACGTTAGTGAAACTGGAAGTGCTGTCTTCGCTTAAGCCAAGCACAAAGCCAGCAACGACCAACCCGACCCAGCCCAACCAAGGTCCCCAGAACTTGGCCCAGAAATGGCCCGCCCTTGAAGAAGCCATGGCCACTTTAAAAGATATCAATCCGGCACTTGCTGAAAACCTCAGCAATGCCTTGGTACCTAAAGCCGATAACCGCCTTGCAGCCAATATGATCTTCTTTTTAAAAGCGCTGGGGCGTGGCACTTTTAAAAACTGGGCAGATGAAAAAACCCTGAAAGCACTTGGTAAGTTTAAGCCAGAATTACTCAAACGCCTTGAAGGTGATTTTTCCCAAATGAGTGATAAGGCCAAAGCGCCAAACTCAACAGATTGGAAAATCGCCTATGTCCCCATGCAAAATAATGGGGAGATCAATCAAATCCGCATTGCCCATCGCAATCCTAAAGAGGATGAGAAAGACGGCAAGGATGATCCCGGCGTCAGGTTTGTTATTGATTTGGACCTATCTCAACTTGGCCCCATGCAGTTTGATGGGCTGGCAAAAGACCGTCTTAAAAAGTTTGACCTGATTGTGCGCACCCACAGTGCCCTACCCGGTTTTATGCGCAAGGAAATCCATGATATTTATGACACTGGCATGAAAGCCATTGGTTTTGATGGTAAAATCACCTATCAAGTCACCCCGCATTTTGTGGAAGTGGATGGCATTGAGCTTAATAAAAGTGAACTTAACCTTGGTATGTTGGTATAGATATAATGGATACGATCAAAAGACGCGCGCTTTTAAAAGCTCAAAACAACCCCAATAAAGCGATTGATTATCTCATTACCCTAGAGGCCTTTTGCCCCCATGAAACACGCCGGGTTTCACTGCGTTATGTGCCTGATAAACAGGTTTTAGAAAGTGCCTGTTTTGAAACTTATATCAACAATCTATTTAATGATAAGACCCAGACGGTTGAGACTTTGGCAAATCGCTTGCTTGAAGATATCAATAATGAGCTGGTTGTTCGCTGGGTTCAGGTGATTGTTTTTGAAGATTTAAGCGACACGGCCATGCATAGTGTTGTGGTAGAAGATCACCAACCCCATTGGGAGAACCCCCACCTGATTGCGCGCATGACGAAAATTTAATCTTCAGGCATATTCTGGCGATAAAGATTCATGGCGATCTCATCCATCTCGATATTTTCTTTACGGGTGCGTTCTTCTTCTTCTTTTTTAAGGCGGTTCTTTTCTGCCTCTTCATAGACCTTTAGCTCACGAAAGGCCGCGTTTACTTCATCACGTGCGGCCTCGACCTCTTCTTCTTTAGCCTGAATGGCCCCGTTGATTTCTTCGCGAATACCCATGGCGCGCTCATGAAAGCGCCCATAAGAAAACATGGTTTGGTCTGGTGAGGATTGGGCAATTTCTTTTTCACGCACAATCTGTTCTTCAAGGTCGCGTAATCTTTGTTCCAGCTCATGCAGCTCGCCATAAAGCACACCCAGAACACGGCGTTTTTCATCCACACGATATTTATGAAGGCGGATCAGGTTGGCGAGTGTCTTGCCCATATCTTACCTAGATTACTGCGGGGCCTGAAGCTGGTCTTGCGGCACACCCAATTGGGAGACATCCCCATTAAAGCCCTTATACTGCATACCCAACAATTGCGCCAAAGCCATATAGCCAGTTTCCAAATCCATCGGCTCATTTTTATTTTGCGATAAAAAGGCTTCAAGGGCCGGATTATAATAAACCGCTTCATCCACCTTTGGATCCGTGCCTTGACGGTACGCCCCAAGACGGATTAATTCTGCCATATCTTCATATGTTGAAAGCAATTGGCGGGCTTTAAAGACCAAAGCATTTTGCTCATCATCATTACAGTCAGGCATGGTCCGCGACACACTTCGAAGCAGGTTAATCGCCGGATAACGCCCGCGCTCCGCAATGGCGCGATCTAATACAATATGACCATCCAAAATACCACGCACCGCATCTGAAATCGGCTCGTTATGATCATCACCTTCCACCAAAACGGTAAAGAGGCCCGTGATATTGCCCTGCTCTTTATTACCGGGACCTGCGCGTTCTAAAAGACGTGGCAGTTCGGCAAAAACAGAAGGCGTATAGCCTTTTGAGGCCGGTGGTTCACCAACTGATAGACTAATCTCGCGCTGTGCCATGGCAAAACGGGTGACACTATCCATCAAGCAAAGAACATCTTTTTGCTGATTTCTAAAATATTCCGATACCGCCATGGTCACATAAGCCGCTTGGCGGCGCATTAATGGGGGCTCATCCGAGGTCGCAACAATGACAATACTGCGCGCAAGACCTTCTTCACCCAGATCATCTTCAATAAACTCACGCGCTTCACGCCCACGTTCCCCGATTAACCCAATGACGCTGATCTCAGCTTCGGTATTACGTGCCATCATGGAAAGGATGGTTGATTTACCCACACCAGAGCCGGCAAAAATCCCCATACGTTGCCCACGACAACAGGTCAAAAATGTATTGATGGCACGTATACCCAAATCCATTTTCCCGCCCACACGGGTTCTTTCATGAGCCGATGGTGGCGCACCTTTGATCACATATGGGTTTGGCCCAACAGGTAGCGGCCCCTTACCATCCACAGGCTCCCCCATGGCATTAATCACACGACCTAACCATTCCTCACAGGGGTATAAAACAGGTTCGCGTTGCCCAACCTCGACGCGATCACCCATGGCAATCCCATCAACAGAGCCAAACGGCATAACGAGTGCGCGCCCATCGCGAAAACTTACCACCTCACAGACAACCCAGTCACGACGACGCACATGAATACGACAATGATCCCCGATAGATAAGGCCCCTTGCACACCACCAACTTCAACCATCAAGCCTTTAACAGCAGCGACCCGGCCAAACACATTATATTGTGGCAGTTTATCAACTTCTGCGATTACGTTATTGACCAAAAGGGCCACGGGGATGCTCCGTAAAAAGTGTGCGTTTTCGTGATATTTTCATACACTATACTCTGTTTGCTCAAAATGACAAACCCCTTGACAAGATTCAACATTTTTTGCGACTCGCGAGAAAATATAGCGTTGAGCGAAAAAAAATGTTTTAATCATTTTACTAATATGATAAAGGTTAACGAAAGGTTAAGAAAAGGTTAACGCACATAGCAATCGGGGATAAGCCATGCGTGCATTACTTGTTGAAGACAACCCAAGCGAAGCAAAAGCAATTGAATTGATGCTGAAATCTGCCGGTATGGTGATTGATGTCACCAATTACGGTGAAGAAGGTATCGAAATTGGCAAGCTTTATGACTATGACATCATTATTTTAGATTTGATGTTACCTGACATTGACGGTTTTGAAGTACTGCGCGCTTTGCGTAGCTCCAAGGTCGACACACCGATCCTTATTCTTTCAGGGCTGGATCAACCGCCCTCAAAGGTTAAAGGCTTTGAAATTGGTGCAGATGATTATCTGACCAAGCCGTATAATAAAGAAGAACTCATCGCACGTATTCATGCGATTGTGCGCCGTTCTAAAGGTCATGCACAGTCCATTATCAAAACAGGCAAACTGTCTGTGAACCTTGATAATCAGACTGTGGAAAGTAATGGTAAGCCCGTTCACCTGACCTCTAAGGAATATGGCATTCTTGAGCTGCTTTCTTTGCGCAAAGGCTCAACCCTAACCAAAGAAATGTTCCTCAACCACCTTTATGGTGGCATGGATGAGCCTGAGCTTAAAATCATTGACGTGTTTGTCTGTAAGCTTCGCAAAAAGCTGACAAAAGCAACCGATGACAATTACATCCACACTGTTTGGGGCCGCGGCTATGTTTTGCGTGACCCGGATGCATTGGAAGAAGCCGCTGCTGCCACAGCATAATTAGCGCTTCACACGACTTGATAAAGAAAAACGGCTTTCATGCATCTATGAAAGCCGTTTTTTTATTCTCAATAGAAAACCTATCTTAAGGCTTCTTTACCCCGGGACGTGGCGGTAAAGACCCCGGTTTTGTTGTTGAACCAGCACCACCACCAATTGGTCGCGTTGGACGTGGTGGCGTACCTGCTGGTGCTGCCCCCGGTCTTGGCGCTGGGCGCGGTGGCGGTGTTGTACCAGATGCAGGTCTCGGTGCACCGGGTCTTGGCGCGGCCGCTGGACGTGGCGTTACCCCCGGCCTTGCAGCAGGTGATGGTTCAGCCCCTTTCGGTGCACGTCCTTCAACCATATGCTTGGGTTTTGCAAATCCTGTGGGTGCCGCAGGGGCCGGAGCAGGAGCTGCTGCTGCACCTTCGCTTACCGTGCCAAGGCTTTCCGCGCAATGAGGACGGCTATAAATACCGCGCAATCCCTGAACAGGTTTAAAGGCATCAGAAATACCCAAAACAGTTTCCGCCCCACCAAGGTAAAGCACACCGTCTTCAGACATTTGTTTTGCCATGCGGCCCAATACATCGCCTTTTGTCTGCTGATCAAAATAGATCAACACGTTACGACAGAAAACCACATCAAAAGTGCCCAGTGATTTCATATCTTCAAGCAGGTTGAATTCTTTATATTGCACCATACCGCGCAATGCTGAATCGATCTGCCAAAGATCATCACGTTTTTTAAAATATTTTACGAGCTGCTGAACCGGAAGGCCGCGCTGTACTTCAAACTGGGAATAAAGCCCCGCTTGCGCTTTATCGAGCATTTCTTTTGAAATGTCTGTGCCGACAATCTCAATGCGCCAACCCGCCAATTGCGCCGCTGCTTCTTTCAGCACCATAGCAATGGAATAAGGCTCTTGCCCACTAGAGGCGGCTGCACACCAAATGCGAAATGTCTTCTTGGAAGCACGGGTTTTAAGCAAATTTGGTAAAACCGTATCGCGGAAAATATCAAACGGCTTGATATCACGAAAGAAGAACGACTCATTGGTCGTCATTGCTTCTGTGATTTCATCAGCCAACGTATTATCCATGCGTGTTTTCATCGCGGCAACAAGGTCTTCTAGACCTTTCATCCCACGTTTGCGCGCAACGGGCATTAAGCGGCTTTCAAGCAGGTAAGATTTATCCTGCGTCAAAACGAGGCCGGAGCGTTCTTTTACCAAAGTTGCGAGAAACTGAAAGTCATCAGGTCTCATAACGCACCTCCTGCAGCGACTTTAACAACATGAGAAGAAATTTCTTCAAGGGGTAAAACTGCACTACAAATCCCTGCATTGGCAACAGCCCCAGGCATGCCCCATACAACACTTGTAGCTTCATCTTGTGCAATCAAGTCACCACCGTTTTTCACAACGAGTTCCCCGCCTTTAAGGCCATCAGAACCCATCCCTGTTAAAATAACAGTCAGGACTTTGCGACCATACGCTGCTGAAACACTGCGCAACATTGGGTCAACGGCCGGGCGACAGAAATTTTCTGGCGGGTTTTGATCAAGGTGCAGAACTTTTTGAACACCCTTGGCTTCAACCGTCATATGAAAATCACCGGGCGCAAGATAAACATGCCCCGCTTCAATCACCATACCATCGCTCGCTTCAGAACAGTCCCAACCTGTCATACGGTTAATATGTTCTGCAAGAATTTTTGTAAAAGTGGCGGGCATATGCTGTGTAATCACAACAGGTTGCTTCACCTTTCCATACATCCCTTTCAGGACGGAAAAGAGTGCCTGCGGCCCACCTGTTGAGCTGCCAATCGCAATAATATCGGGACGATCTTTTAAGGCTGATTGGCGAATACTGACTTGTTTGGGCTGTGCGGGCTGCGCTGTGCGTGAAACCGGGCGCGGCTTGGAATAAGCAACCGAAGGCGCACCTTTCACTTTACGACGTGCAGCACCGTGAATATGCACTTTTTCAACAAGCTCTTTCGCAAAATCACGCCCACCGGACAATTCACGCGAAGAAGAAGGTTTTGGGATGTAATCAACCGCACCGGCTTGAAGGGCGCGCAAACTGATATCGGCATTGCGCGCTGTCAGCGTAGAGGCCATGACAATACGAATGGAACGATCAACTTCAAGCAACTTAGGTAGCGCTGTCAAACCGTCCATTACGGGCATTTCGATATCAAGGACAATAACCTCGACCTCATTGCGCGCGAGACTATCAACAGCCATTTTCCCGTTGCCAACAGAAGACACCACTGAAATATCAGCTTCGGCTTCCAGCATACGCGTAATCAATCCGCGAACAACCGCAGAGTCATCAACGACCATGACCCTGATCGGGTTATCATTTTTTTGCGTTGCGCTTACAGACATACTTTTCCCAACGAGACCCGTCAAAGGAACCTCAATTCTTTATTAAATTACAGAAGACCAACCTGAGAGAATTTCGCTTGGATAATCTCACTGTCAAACGGCTTCATAATATATTCATTCGCACCGGCTTCGATCGCTTCCTGAATGTGCTCGATATCATTTTCTGTCGTACAGAAAACAACAACGGGCTCATCACCACCGGGTTGCTTGCGCAATTCACGCAAATATTCGATACCACTCATGACAGGCATGTTCCAATCAAGCAGAACAACCGTCGGCATTTCTTTAATACATGCGTCCAATGCCTGCTGGCCATCGGCTGCTTCGACTGTCTCGAAGCCCAACTCCTGTAGAATCTTTCGAGCTACCATTCGGATAACTTTAGAATCATCAACAATCAAACAAGATTTCATTATTTCACGGTTCCCATCGGCTATATCGCCTTAAGTTTACCGGCTCCTTTGGTTAGAAGACGGCCTACACATCTGTATAAAATAAAGGAGTAGGCCGCCAAACTCAACAACGTTGTCAAATAAGTTACTGTACTGCCAATGTTTCGGCGAGTGTTTGTAACAATGCATCACGATCAAACTTCGCACAATAGTCGTTAAACCCAACCTCACGGCCGCGTTCGAAGTCTGCTTCAGTTGCATGCGAAGATAGGGCTACCATTGGAATATCATTCCAACGCGTATCACTGCGAACAGCTTCTGCAAATTCAAAGCCGTTCATGTCTGGCATTTCAATATCACTGACGATTGCGTCATAGACCGCACCGGCAGAACGAAGCTCAAGCGCTTTCTTTGCACCTTCTGCCGTTGTTACCGTATAGCCTGCAACCGAGAGAATCGGCGTGAGAAGGTTACGGAAGAACGGGCTATCATCAACCAACAGAACGCGCGGACCAGAAGAAGTTTCATCGCCATAAGCCGTTGCTGTTTCAGGACGACCAAACCAGTCTGGGAATGCTTTCGTGAGGTAGTAGCCTGCATCAATAAGGTCTGTTGCCTTACCACTAATAACCGCAGAACCAACAAAACCATCACGCTCAGAGGCCAGTTCGATATTAAGATGATCTTCAACGATGTCGACGATCTCATCAACCACAAGACCCATAGAGTGATCTTTATCCGTGAAGACCAGAACAGGCTGACGCCCTTCTTCTTTCCACTCGTGACCCGTATCGATCGGAATAAGCGGCATCAATTGACCACGATACTGAACAACCGGATTCGTACCAGAATATTCGATCTTCGTCACATCGACCTCTTCCAGACGAGCAACAAGCGCCAGCGGAACCGCCTTGAGCTCTTCGCCGCCTGCGCGGAAGATAAGGATTGAGGTTGTTTCGCCGTCTGTGCGCGTGGCCACTGTTGTGTTTTGTGCTTCCTGACTGCCACCCATGGCAACCTCACCTGTTGTGGCTGCGATACCGTTTGGATCAAGGATCATGATCACGCTACCATCACCAAGGATGGTGTTACCTGAGAATAAGGAGATATGGCGCAGGATCGGTGCAACTGGTTTCACCACGATTTCTTCCGTATCAAAGACACGGTCAACGATGATACCAAATTGGTAAGTCCCGACTTGCGTCACAACGATAAACAATTCGTCGTTTGCCAAGTCTTTCTTATAGTCATCCAGTTTCAAATGATCATGCAGCGAGACCAGCGGCAACAGACGGTTGCGCAAACGCAAGACCGGTGCATCGTTGATCATCTCAATGGCATTATCAGATGCAGAGGATGTGCGAACCAATTCCAGAACGCTGATTTGCGGAATAGCAAAACGCTCACCAGAACATTCAACAACCAGTGCAGAAACAATCGCCAGCGTCAGTGGAATCTTGATGGTAAAGGTCGAGCCTTTGCCCTCAATTGATTTGAGCTCAATGGTACCACCGATTTTCTCGATGTTTGTGCGCACCACGTCCATACCCACACCACGACCGGAAACGGACGTGACTTTTTGGGCCGTTGAGAAACCTGCGCGGAAAATAAACTGGTGGATTTGCTGATCAGACATAGCTTCCAGATCAGTTTCTGTCGCCAGGCCACTTTCAACGATCTTCGCTTTAATGCGATCTGTATTAAGACCTTTACCATCATCAGTAATTTCAATGATGATATGACCACCTTCATGGAAAGCGTTCAAGGTTACCGTACCAACCTGTGGCTTGCCAATGGCAACACGCTCATCTGGCATTTCAAGACCATGATCGGCGGAGTTACGCACCATATGGGTCAGCGGATCTTTAATCAGTTCCAGAACCTGACGGTCAAGCTCGGTTTCCGCACCGATCATTTGCAGATCGATCTTCTTACCCGATTCAACGGCAAGGTCACGAACAATACGTGGCAGTTTGGCCCAAGCGTTCCCGATTGGCTGCATACGTGTTTTCATCACGCCTTCTTGCAGATCAGACGTAATATGTGACAGGCGCTGTAACGGCACCTTAAAGACACTATCATCAGAACCGCGCACCATCTGTAAAAGCTGGTTACGTGTCAGAACAAGCTCGGAAACCAATGTCATCAGGTTTTCAAGCAATTCCACATTCACACGAATTGTCTGGTTCGCAACCGATTCCTTGGCACCACCCGCTGGCTTTTTCGCTTCAGCAGGGGCTGGTTTTTTCGGCTCTTCTTTTGGGGCAGCAGGCACTTGCGCAGCAGGTGCTGGCGGTGTGGCTTCTACTGGCGCAGGGGCAGGCGCAGGTTCAGAAGCTTTTTCAGCCTCCATCTCAGCTTGCATCTGTGCTTCAATTTCATTTTGACTTGGGGCTTTGACACCTTCAGCAACAGCCTGTTCAACTTCTGCCAATAATTCAGCAGCAACGGGGAAACCGTTTTCATTGGTAATCGGGCCACTTGGTGCAGCAGGAGCTGCTTCTGCAACGGGGGCTGGCGCTTCTGCAACGGGTGCAGGGGCTGCTTCTTCAATAGAGCGCCCTTCAGCCATGGCGTTTAACTGATCAATCAGTTCTTGATCATCCCCATCAGGCTCAGTTTCTGTATCTTCCAGAATCTGCAACAGCTCTTTAATGGTATCAATTGCATGTAAGATCAACGTCACCGCCTGAGGTGTAACTTCCAGTGTTCCTTCACGGAATTTACCCAGAACGTTCTCACCAGCATGCGCAACTTTTTCAAGACGTGGCAGACCAAGGAAACCACATGTCCCTTTAATGGTGTGCATAAGACGGAAGATATTGGAAAGGATTTCCGTATCATTTGGGTCTTGCTCGAATTTTACCAATTCCGAGTCAAGCACCATCAGGCTTTCGGACGTTTCTGTTATGAATTCACTGAGTAGATCATCCATGGCTATACCTTTCTCCTAATCTTACCGATAGCATTCGGCAATATTGTTCACAAAGAATGCGAAATTATCACTATGTTTGCGCTAACTATTACCTAAAATATCTTGAGGAAAAAGAAAAAAACGACTTCGTTCCGCTTTCGTAATTTTTATTTCATTTTAGTTTGACAATGAAACTAATTTTAGAATGGTTTTAAGAGCTTTCAAACCCTAGACCCTACGGGCGCTCTAGCTTTCTAGGGGAATAATTGCTGCGATTTGGACACAATCAGTCTGTGGGCAAGAAATTTCAAAATCCAACCCCAAGTCATCCGCCAATCGCGCCATAAAAAAGGCTTGAACGGTGCGTGCTGTTAAAGAATCACAGCTGGCATTCGCATCAATTGCACTTTGAATTTCATCTTTGACATGCGCCTTTTGCCCCTGCGCGACCAAGGCAATACCAAGCCCTTCTGGCAAGACAGCCTGATTAAGGGTCATATCCCCACCACGAGGCAGGCAATCCACGCCTAACATAATCAGATTGAGAATCACCTTGATGATGTCTTTAGGGACACGTTTTTCACTATCCTGCCAAGGCAATTCAGGGTTTTGCGGCCAATGAAGCTGAATATGCTTTTCAAGAAAACCTTGTGACAAGCTGCGCCCCTGCGCCATGGACATTTGCCCACTGCCCCCACCAGAAAGTCCAAAAGCAACGCGGAAGAACTCAAGACGGTTTGACGCTTGGCCTGCACTCTGCCCAATCATCTGCGTGGCTTCCGCCATAACCGGACTATTTGTTTCTTCAAGCAGCTCAATTCCATGGTTCACAGCCCCAACAGGACCGACGAGGTCATGACATAAACGAGAACACAATAACTCCGCCACTCTCATATCGACTTGAACACCCATAGAATTTTGTTCCTTCTTTTGCTAAATTAACCCCAATACAAACCATAGAAGAAAAGCGAACCAGAGCCAATGTCAACACAAACTGCAAAACCGATCCGCCTTGCCGGTGTACTTTATGCCGTAGACACCCCTGAACGCAACGCTTTGCTGGGTTTTGCAGAAACATTAAAAAATCGCGGCTGGCATGTGGCTGGGCTCACTCAAGAACTCGCTTATGACGAAAAAGGCGAAAAAATCGGTCTCGATGCCATTGATATTCGCACAGGAGAGCATTTCCCACTGGCGCGCCCCAGTAAAGAAGACCGTGAAAGCGGCACCTGTGGTTTTGATGTGGGCTTACTTTGCGAATCATCCAGCGTTTTAAGACGCGCCATTGAAGAAAAAGCCGACCTTTTAGTGATTGAAAAATTTGGGGAGCGCGAACAAACAGGTGATGGCTTAGCACAAGAAATCATCACCGCTGCCATGGCAGGCATCCCCACCCTTGTTGCCGTTCCCGCAACGGCCCTTGAAACATGGAATGAATTTACCGGACGCCTTGGCACCCTTGTGCCCCATGATAGCGAGACCCTCTGGCAATGGTGGCCCAAGTGGAACATCTATAAAGAACTCGCTCATTCAATTAGCAATCTACCCGCCACACATATTGAAGTGGGCAAAAATGCCATCCTCGTTCAAAGTGAACATGGCTGCGGGGTTACAGCGAACCCTACAGGTAAAACAGATATTGAAATCCCAACAAACCTTTCTTTAAAGGCCATGGCTGGGCGCGCACAAAACCTTCACAACCCCATCGAACATGCCTTGGGCATTGCCGCCATCCTTGCCCATCACAACAGATTTGATATGGAAGGCTCAGACCACAGCGGCCTGACCCATTTTCAAGGTCGCGACGACCAAGTCCTTGTTGTTGGAAATTTCCCACCGAACAAAGATTACGCCAATGACTTCACCTTAATGAACACGGATAAAGCAATCCCCCATCTTATTGGGCATTCCTATGACGGGGTTATCCTGCCATCGCACACATTTGGCGATGGGCTTTTACCCACATTACTGGAAACTAAAGGTCGCGCTGAAACCGTGCTTGTGGGACCAGAAACACCCTTATGTGAAAAGCTGTTTGATTATGGCATTGATGTCTTATCTGGGCGCATCATTGTCGATTCGACCAAAGCCATTGAGATCGTTAAATCGGGTGGTTCCCCCAAAGACCTCAAACCAGCCTGTCGCTATATTACTTTAGAAAAATAAGATCAGGCCTAGCCGATTTGTGACAAAACAGCCTGCGTGATTTGGCGGGCTGTTGCCACATCTGCATTTTTATCAAAGCCAAGCTGAATGGCCTTATTTAACGGACCCAGCAGTTTCACATCGCGCTCGCCCGGTGTACCGCCACAATTGCGAATACTATTTACAATCCCCAACAGGGTCTGACACAGGTCTGAGACATGATTATAAATGGTGCCATCTAAGCGGCGGTTGGCATCTTCTGCGGCATAACGCAAACGATCAAGGCACAAGCGCGCCGTTGCATCAATCTCACCTGTTGCAAGACGCGGTATCAAAATCGTGACCAGCTCTTCAATATCTTCAGCATGGGATTCCAGCGCCTTGGTATTCACATTGGTGATGGCCGCATCCACCATGGCCTGAACTTCATCAATCGTGCCTTCATTTAAGGCACGGGCCTTAAGAGTATTGGGCGCATCAAACCGTTCTGCATTGGCTTCTTTTTGTGATTTGGCCTGACGGGTCGGCCCCACATAATCCCCTGTCACCACGAAAGGTTTGCGCTCATGGATCAAACGACCGACACGGCGCATCAAAGTTTTCACATCAAAGGGTTTGGATAACAGGTCATCCGCGCCTGCCTGAATAACCTTTTTCACAAGCTCAGGTGTAGGGTTTGAGGTCAGGGCAGAAACAACAAGAAACGGGTTATTGCCGATTTTATGATGGCGCAGGTCGCTGACAAATTCGGTGAAATCACCATCGGGTAATTCAGTTTCCGCAATGAGCAATTCCGGCATCTCAATGTCAAAACTTTCTCTGACAAACGAGAGGGAATGGCCCGTTAAAATCTTGCGAAAGCCTGCCTGAATCAAAGTCTTCTTGGCAACTGTTCTTGCTCTGGGGTCGGGGTCTGCCACCACGACCGTCACATCCTGAAACCGTTCTTTGACCATAGCCTGCTCTTTATACGACGATATTTCTCATTTATTATATAAATAGATATATGCCATTTTTTAAGGATAAGGCCTACCAAAAAATACACCTATAGGCGATATGCAAGTTTGCCAATGAATATTCATTGATTTATAGATATTACCTATGAATGCGACATATACACTTAAACACCTCAAATATTTTATGGCGGTTGCCCAACATCAGCATTTTGGCAAAGCCGCCCAAGCCTGCTTTGTCACCCAGCCAACCTTAAGTGCTGCCATTAAGGAATTTGAAGAGATTCTCGGCCTACAACTGTTTGAGCGCACCAAAAGAAGTGTCCTGCTCACAAGTGTTGGCGAAGAACTGTTAGAGCGCGCAAAAGAGATTAGCATTCAAGCCGATGCCTTGATGGAACTGGCTCAATCGCGCCGCGCGCCCTTAAGTGGCGAGCTCCGCCTTGGCGTAATCCCGACCATTGCACCTTATCTTTTACCCAAATTTATGCATGCGGTGCGCGACAGTTACCCCGATCTCACGCTTTATTTAAAAGAGGATCAAACCGAACGACTGTTAAGTAGCCTGCATAATGGTCAACTTGATATCCTCATCCTTGCTCTTCCTTATGAACATGACGGCATTGAGAGCTACACTTTCATGCAGGACCCTTTTTATTGCGCCTTTCCAAAGACCCATAAACTAGGGCGCAAGAAATCCATTAAAAACGAAGATATCTTTGAAGAAACTTTGCTTTTACTCGAAGAGGGCCACTGCCTGCGTGATCATGCGCTTGCGGCTTGTTCATGGCCACAAAAACAACAAACCAATGAGTTTGGTGGCACCAGCCTGACCACCCTTGTACAAATGGTTGCCAATGGGTTGGGGCTGACTTTGCTGCCGGAAATGGCGGTACAATCCGGCATTACAAATGGGTGTGATATCACAGCGATCCCACTTGCCAAAGAAAGCCCACCGCGTGATATTGGGCTGGTGTGGCGCAAAACATCTGGTCGGGGTGATGAGTTTAAAATGCTCGGCAGTTTTCTTGAGGAGTCTCTATAAATTATGATCGCTTTCTTTTTCCTCCTCTGCTTCTTACAGCTGGTAGGTGAGGCCATTGTTTATGTGACAGGCTTGCCCATTCCCGGCCCTGTAATTGGCATGGCGCTTTTGCTCATTGGATTGCTCATCAAAAAAGGCTTACCGGAAAGTCTTGATAAGACCGCCTCCGGCCTGTTGCAATATCTCGCCTTGTTGTTCGTGCCTGCTGGTGTGGGGGTGACTTTACATTTCAACCTCATCACCAGTGAATGGTTGCCCATTACGGCTTCGATCATTTTTGCCACACTGCTGACCATCGCCTTTTGCGGCCTTGTTATGAAGCTATTGGATCGCAGCCATGGATAAACTGCTTGATCTCTGGGCCCATCTTGCCCAAACACCCCTGCTGGGCATTACCCTGGCCTTGGCCTGGTTTGCCTTGGGCAACTGGATACATAATAAATGCAACAAGCACCCGCTGACCAATCCGGTACTTTTTTCCATCATCACGGTTTCACTGACCTTGTGGGTGACCAAGACGGACTATCTGGTTTATTTTGATGGGGCGAAATATATCCATTTCCTGCTTGGCCCTGCCACGGTTGCCTTGGCAGTCCCCCTTTATAAAAACATCCATCATGTAAAAGCTGCCCTGGCCCCCATTATCGTTACCCTCCTCACAGGTTGCCTGTTTGCCATTGGCAGTGGTGTGGGTGTCGCCGCCCTTTTAGGGGCATCTGAGGAAACCTTGCTTTCACTTGCACCCAAATCAGTAACAGCTCCGGTTGCCATGGGGCTGGCTGAGATTATTGGCGGCACACCTTCGCTGACCGCCGTGCTTGTCATCTTAAGCGGGGTGACAGGGGCCGTCCTTGGCGGGGCGGCGCTCAACCTTGTTGGGGTGAAAGATAAAAAAGCCCGTGGCCTTGCCGTTGGCATTGCCTCTCATGGCATTGGCACTGCGCGCAAGCTCAGCTTAAATGAAACTTCAGGTGCCTTTGCAGGATTAGGCATGGGGCTTAATGCACTGGCAACTGCCATCATCTTACCCTTGCTCTATTTCTGGCTTACATAACATTATGAAAGGCGTGAATTTCTTCGCTCAGCAGCGTTGCTAAGCGGCTCATGCCTTCTTCAACATGATCAAGATTTGGTGGCGAACCATAACAAATACGCACGGCATTTTCCGGCTGTTTCTTGCCGATATGAAACACATGGGCAGGCAGGATGGACACATCACGTTCGCGCGCACGCAGGCAAAACATCTCTGCACTCCACGGCGCAGGCAGGCGCAACCAAGCATGATAGGTTCCTTGTAGGGAAAGAAAGTCTTGGCCCTGCAAGGCCTTATTCATCACAGCTTGGCGGCTTTGCGCTTCCCCACGGTGCCACTCCATTAAATCAAACACCGTGCCATCTTCAATCCAGCGCGCGGTCAGTTCCACATTTAATGGCGCCGCCATCCAGCTGCTTAAACGCATACAGGCCGCAACGGTTGAAACCTTTTGTTTAGGGGCCAAGACAAAGCCAACGCGCACACCCGGGCTAACACATTTTGAGGCCCCATTTAGATAAAAGGTCTGCTCGGGTAACAAGCTGGCAAAGGGTGTATGGGCAGAAGGGTCATCATGTAAAAAGCCATAGATATCATCCTCAATAATCCACACCCCATACTTTTTGGCAATCAACGCAATCTCTTTGCGCCGATCTAATCCCATCACCACATTGGTCGGGTTTTGGAAATTGGGCATACAATAAAGCATGCGCGCGCCCGTTTGCACGATGGCTTCTTCCAATTTTTCAGGAATTATCCCTTCCCCATCCATGGGCAAACCCTGCATTTTCAAGCCCAGTTGGGTCGCTAATGTCTTGATGCCGGGATAGGAATATTCCTCACATAACAAGGTATCGCCTGCCTTTGACAGCGCCATTAAGGACAAGGTCATGGCATGTTGCACACCGTTGGATACCACAATGCGCTCAGGATCATTTGGCGCACCATGATGGGCTGCCCATTTCGCCATGGCTTGGCGGTGATGCTCCATCCCCTGTTCAGACTGATAGCGCATCAATGCACCAAGGCCGGGGTCTTGCGCCACGCCCATCAAGGCCTTGCTTAACAGTTCAACCCGTCCTTCTTCAGCCGGAAAGTTTAAACTGAAATCATAAATATCAGGCTCCACATCATAGGGGATATGAAAGGGATTATCGGGCTCATTTTCCGGTTTGACATAGGTGCCGCGCCCGACCTCGCCAATCACATAATCACGGCGCACTGCTTCTGCATAGGCCCGGCTCACCGTACCTACCGTCACCCCAAGATCGTAAGCAAGGTCGCGGTGGGTGGGCAGACGTTCTTCAGGCTGAAGGCTTCCATCGCGAATGGCCTCACCAATAGCATCGGCAATGGCGAGGTAACGCGGGCCTCGTCGATCTTCAATTTGCGGCACCCATCCAGACATTTTACGGCTCCTGACTATATTGTCACGGTGACAATGTAATAATTGACACCATATTGTATCGATTTTATGGTCATTGTCATCAAGTATTTTGTAAACACACAAACACAAGCGGAGTTACGACCGATGAGACAGAATTGTATCGATACAATCGACACAACAACTGCCCCGCTACCAAGCTGGGGCCAATGGGTAAAAGCTGGGGTAAAGATGGTCCGTGCAGACATGCTCCAGCTTGTTGAGATAGGGCGAATTTGGTCCATGCGGGCACACCATCGCCGCCAGCTTCATGATATCTCGGATGAAACCTTAAGAGATGTCGGGCTGAACCGCGCGCAAATAAGAGAGCAGGCACAAAAGCCGTTCTGGATGGCGTAATTCATCAAAGGTGTCGTCCTCGCGAAAGCGGGGACCTCCCGACCCTTTACATACAGATCCCCGCATTCGCGATGATGATAGGTAGTTAGATCATGTTCAGCTTTGCCCTTTTTGCCTTTGTTACCTCCATCACACCGGGGCCGAACAATTCCCTTTTAATGGCATCGGGCGTGCGTTTTGGTATTAAACGCACCCTGCCCCATCTCTTTGGGATTAATCTTGGCTTTGGCTTTATGTTCTTACTGGTGGGCTCCATCCTGCCTTTATTACCTGATGGCACCATGGAGGTTTTACAGTGGGTCGCCATGGCGCTGTTGTTTTACATCGCCTTTAAAATCGCCACCGCCTCAACGGATTTTAGCGATCCTGAAGCCGATGAAAAACCATGGGGCTTTTTTCGCGCCGCCGCCTTTCAATGGATCAATCCCAAAGCCTTGATGATGGCTTTTGCGGGTGCGACCTCTTATGGGCTAGATACGCTGAGCGGGGCGATTATCTTTACCCTGACCAATACGGTCTGTGGCACATGGATTTTTGCCGGCGCATGGATGCGTCAATTTCTCATCGACAACCCCGCGCGCACGCGCATACTCTATATCATCTTGGCCCTGACCATGGTGGCGACCCTGTTTTTATAAAAGGAGTTTCAAAATGACGATTGAGCTGTTTAGAGCTGATTCCTACCTCAAAGAATGTGCTGCAACCATCACCGCAACACAAGAAGGGGCCATCATTTTGGATCAAAGCGTCTTTTATCCCACAGGCGGCGGGCAACCCGGTGACAGCGGCACGTTTGAGCTTGAAGATGGCACAGTGATCACCATTGCCAATACGGTGAAAGACCGTGAGACAGGCACGCATTTACATCTGGTTGAAGAAGGCACGCCCCTGCCCCCTGTTGGCACAAAGCTCAAAGCCATCATAAATTGGGAAAGGCGCTATCAGCTTATGCGCATGCATACAGCCCTCCATATTATGTGTTCAAAAGTAGATGCCGCTGTCAGTGGGGGTTCCATCGGACTTGAAAAAAGCCGCCTTGATTTTGACCTGCCCGAAGCCCCTGATAAAGAGGCTTTGGCAGCCGCTATTAATGAAGAAATTGCAGCTAATAAACCTGTTGAGATTGCCGCCATCAGCGATGAAGAGCTTGAAGCGAATCCCGATCTTATCCGCACCATGTCGGTAAAGCCACCCACAGGCCAAGGCAGTGTGCGCACCATTCGTGTGGGGGATGTGGACTATCAACCTTGCGGGGGCACCCATGTTAAATCCACCGGCGAAATTGGCCCCATCCGCATTGGTAAGGTTGAGAAAAAAGGCAAATTAAACCGCCGCATCAATATCCATTTTTCATGAAACTCAATGTAAACGCAATGTTAATAGCGCCGACTTATTTTTCCGCTAACTTACTTTCCCATTGCTTTGACCTCAGGATAATGTAACCAACTAACCTCAGATTGATCTCACTCTACATATAAACAACTATCTAAAGTTGTTTTATCGCAAATCAATGGGGAAGTTATAATGTTATTTAAAAAAGTGGCTCTTGCAACAGGTTGCACATTTGCCCTTATCGCAGGAAGTGCTCAGGCAGCAAGTCCAAGCAATGCTGATGTTATGGAAGCGCTTAAAGCGTTACAGATGAAAGTTGAAAAACTTGAAAAAGAAAATCAAGTTTTAAAAGCTCAAGGCAAACCTGCGGGCCGCTATAATGACTATTCCCACCTGAGCCCCAAGAATAACGACACCAAAGTGTCTGGGAAAATTGGCATTTCCTACTTACGCCCCTCATCCAATACCTTCCAATATTTCCAGACAGATGATGGCAATGATGATATGTATCAAGATACAGAACAATATCACGGTTTTGAACCAGGGTATGAAGCTGAATTAAACATTCCTCTAGAAGATAGCCGATGGTCCCTTGGCGTTTCCGGAAAATATTACGCCAATGAAATGGAAAGACATCAATTCATCGGTCAGACTAACGCTTGGCGCATGGGTAAAAACAAAGAAGAAGTAACTAACACAGCTTTATCTGCTGACTTTAGACGTATTCTTCTTGATACCGATGCCACCTATACCCTGATTAATGAGGCTGATGGTAAATTCTCCTTCATTACAGGTTTACGTGCAGGTCATATGGCAGGAAGTGTCGCCTATGAAAATATTACGGGCACTGATCGCGTTAATAGTAAATTCGGCTATACGGGTCTGGGGCCAAAAATTGGTATGGATGCAAATTTCGCCATCACCGATCAGCTTGGTTTTAAGACCTCTGTCAGCGGCTCCGTGCTCGTAGGTCGAAAAGACAATCAGGTTACGACCAATGGTGATGGTGATGCAAAATCCAGTGGTTTCCATGCCGTACCTGTTTTTGATACAGAAGTCGCAGGCCATTATAAAATTAAAACAAAAGACATGGACCTTGTTGCCGAATTTGGCTTACAAGCCGAATATTGGGCAAACGCTCCGTCACACTATATTGCTACGGATGATACGACAGGTGCGGAACAGTCACACGAAGATTACCTTATGTTTGGCCCATTTGCTCGCCTAAAAGCAACGTTCTAATAGTTTCAACCTTATCAAAACAACCTAAAAAGGCCTTCGGTTCAATCTCAACCGAAGGCCTTTTTTTCAACGACAAATCATTGATATCCAACCCAAGAAAATTGTTTCTGCCTTTTGATTTATATCTTTTTGGTGAAATCACCCTTTAAAAAACAAACAGGTAATAAAAGAAAAGCAGCTGTTCTTGCGCGAAAATACTTGTGTGAAAGCGCCCCATGGGCGATATCTGTAAGATAAATAACAAAAATCAGGAACAGCATGACTGAACTTGCGATAGATATCTTTGGGCAAAATTTCCAGATGTGGTTAACCTACATCATCATTCTTGCTGCCCTCATCGCTTATGCTGTTGAAGATATTCCAGTAGAACTCACCTCGCTTGTGACCTTGGGTCTCATCATGGTGATTTTCCATATTTTCCCTGTTGTGGGTGAAGACGGTCATAACCTACTTTCTCCCAGAAATCTGTTGTTAGGTTTTGCCAATACCGGGCTCATAACCGTGCTTGCGCTTTTGGTTGTGGGTCAAGGCATGGTGCGCACAGGTGTGTTAGAGCGCGGCGCACAGCTGCTTTTACAACTTGGCGGGAAAAACACGCTGATCACCATTTTGCTGACCTTGATCGTTGGCATGCTGATTTCCTCCATGCTCAACAACATCCCGGTTGTGGTGATTTTCATCCCGATCATGCAGGCCTTGGCTGCGCGCATCAATAAATCGGCCTCAAAAGTCATGATGCCGCTCAGTGCAGCTGCCGTTCTTGGCGGGATGATCACTTTGATCGGTTCTGGCACAAACCTGTTGGTAAACTCCGCCCTCATCCAGCTTGGTGAGGTGCCTTTCAAGTTTTTTGACTTTACCATCCCGGGTTTGGTTCTCGCCTCAATCGGGCTTGTCTATGTGGTCTTTGTTATGCCCCGCCTATTGCCGGACCGCAGCGGTGAAGAAGGCGAAAATAAACATAGTGGCAAGCATTTCATCGCGCAGCTAAGTGTCGCACCCGGTGCTAAGCTGGTAGGTAAAAAATCCATGGGTGGCTTCTTTATTGATCTGCCCGATATGACCGTGCGCATGATCCAGAACCGCGGCGAAAGCATCCTGCCGCCCTTTGAAGATCATATCATTCAGCCCGGTGATATTTTGGTGGTGGCTGCCACGCGCAAAACCATCACGGAAGTGCTGACCCAAAATAAAGGTCTTTTAGAGCCTCATCACCCTGAACTGATTGATAAGTCTTTCACCTCCATGGAAGGTGAAGACAGTGAAAAAGAAGCCCCCGAAGAAGAGGAAGTCAAAACCCAAGACCGTATGTTGGTTGAAGTTATGCTGCCCCCAACATCACAGATTTCGGGTCAAACCCTGCAAAACACAACTTTTGCCCAAAAAAGCGCCTGTAAAGTTATTGGCATTCAACGTCGCTCACGCATGATCCGTGCGCGTATGGATGATATTCGCCTGCAATCAGGTGATGTCTTGCTTGTTCAAGGCCACCCCAGTGATATTCATAACTTGCGCTCTAACCGCGATGTGATCTTGCTGGAATGGTCTAAAGAAGAATTGCCAGCTGTTCACCATGCCCGCCGGGCTTTGGCTATTTTCGCCAGTGTTGTCGTCTTGGCTGGTACGGGCATTTTACCAACTGTGACTTGCGCCTTACTGGGTGCAACCGCCATGGTCGGCATTGGTGCCTTAAATGTGCGCCAAGCTGTGCGCGCGGTTGATTCAAAAATCGTCACCATGGTGGGGGCGGCCCTTGCGCTGGGTTCTGCCATGCAGGCCACAGGGGCGGCCAGCTATCTCGCCCATAGTGTTGTTGATATGCTGGATGGGGCAGGACCAAGGACGGTCTTATCTGTCCTTTTCTTGTTAATCGCGATTTTGACCAACGTTTTATCTACGCAAACATGCGCCGTCCTTTTCACCCCCATTGCCGTTTCTATGGCAAATGAGCTGGGTGTGGACCCGCGCGCCTTTGCCGTGGCTGTGGTCTTTGCCGCAAACTGTGCCTTTGCCACCCCCATTGGCTATCAAACCAACCTGCTGGTCATGGCACCGGGGCGCTATAGCTTTAAAGATTTCATTGTCGCAGGCACACCGCTTGTCTTTATCATCTGGATCGCCTTTAGCCTGTTCATACCGTCATTCTACGGTTTTTAGAATAAGAATTAATCCGCAAGCTTATAGCGCAGATTATATTTTGCGTAGATCGCATCATATGTGCCATCATCAATCATGTTTTTGAGCTTGTCATCAAACAGTTTCACATAGCTGGGGCGCACAGATTTCTTGGAAAAAAGAAAGTACGTCGGCCAAGTCAAAACAACCAAATTCTCTTTCGTAGCTGTTTTCTCAACCAGCTCAACCTCACTTGCCAGATCGTTATTAATCAGATAATGCATAACGGGCAAATAATCCCCGACAAACATATCAATGCGCCCCTTTAACAACAGGCGCACACTGTGTTCTGTTGAATCAGACGGGGTGACTTCCTTAAATTTTTTATCACCTGTAATGGCTTTTTTAAAAGGCCCACTGCCATAAAGATAACCCCGACGAACAGCAATTTTCTTATCCTTCATATGCTCAAAAGACAAGTCCGTTGCAAGCCCCTTGCCCTTGCGGGTAAAGAGATAATATTTCTGTAAAACCAGCACATGGTTGGAATAATAACCCCAAACTTGGCGTTGCTCATTCTTGCCTGCATTAAACAACACATTTTTAAAACCATGCTGCACTTTACTAACTGCGCGTTTCCATGGGTAAAACTCAATATTCACCCCATCTTTGCCCGTGCGTTTTACAGCTTCTTGTAAAATGTCGATGGCAAGGCCAGCCGGGCGGGCGTTAATCTCATATTCATAAGGGGGATAATGTAGTGTTGCGGCTTGCAAAACAGCTTTATCATCTTCTGCAACAACGGGCAGTGCACCAAAGAAACAGAAAGATAGAACCAAAGACAGCTTCGCAAGTACGTGAAGAGCAGGCATTTTAATCAATCAAAAGAATCTACTACTATCGTATAGTAAAACACATAATCACTGAAAACGCAAAAGGCGTTTTTCCACCCGCATCCAGACTTGGATAAAGATAAACGTCATCAAAAGATAGATCACACCCGCAGTGAAATACATTTCAATGGCGAGATAGTTGCGTGCAATGATGGTGCGCGTCACTCCGGTGAGGTCTAACAATGTGATGGTATAGGCCAGTGCCGAGCTTTTCAACATGAGGATGATTTCATTGCCATATGCAGGCAGGGCCATGCGAATGGCGCGCGGCAGGACCACACGGCGATAAAGCGTGTGTTTTTTCATACCAATGGCAATGCCGGCTTCCACTTCCCCGTGGGGAACGGCCCTAATGGCACCGCGAAAGATTTCTGCCGTATAGGCCCCGGTATTTAGCGCAAAGACAATGAGTGCACACCAATAGGCCTCTTTTAACACCACCCAAAAGATACTTTCACGCACCGCTTCAAACTGGGCTGCGCCATAGTAAAACAGGAACAGCTGCACCAAAAGCGGCGTACCACGAAAGAAGAAGGTATAGACCAGCGGCACATTGCGCAGCCACCAGTTTTGCGAACTGCGCATCAAGGCCACGGGAATGGCAATGACAAAACCAACAAGACAGGCAATGAACACCAGCTCTAGGGTCAGTAAAGCCCCATCCAACAATTTGGGCAGGGCAATGAAAATCTCTTCCCAATTCATGAGGCTGCCCTTTTCACACCGCGGTTAGCCCATTTTTCTGCATAAATCTGGCCCAACATCACAACCGATGTAATGGCTAAATAAATCAGGGCGGCGATGAAATAAAAGGTGAAAGGTTCCTTGGTATTGCTAATCGCAATGGCGGAATTTCGCATTAATTCCGGTAATGCGATGAGCGATACCAAGGAGGTATCTTTTAACAAGACCTGAAACAAATTCCCAAGACCCGGTATGGCAAGGCGCATGGCTTGGGGTAATGTGATGCGCCAAAAAACCTGCCTGCCTTGCATACCACAAGCAATGCCGGCTTCAATTTGGCCTCGCGGAACAGACTGTATGGCCCCGCGAAACACTTCCGTTGCATAAGCCCCAAAGGAAAGCCCCAATGCGCAAACACCGGCGACAAACACATTGATCTCGATATAATCATCATAACCAACCGCCTCAGCCATGCGGTTGATGATGTCTTCGCCCCCAAAATAAACCAGCAAGACCACAAGGATTTCAGGAATGCCGCGCACCACCGTGGTATAGCTTTGCCCAAGCGCGCGAAAAAAAGCATAAGGCGACAGTTTTGCCCATGCCCCTAAAAGACCGCAGATAAGCCCAACCAATAACCCGCCCAAGGCGACCTGTACGGTCATCCATGCGCCAAAGGCGATCTGTGGGCCAAATCCTTGAAGGTCGAACATTGCTTGCTAACTCTTAAATCAAAGTATCGCCCCCATCTTCATGAGGGCGACAACTTATTCTTAGTAAATTGAAAACGGGAAATATTTCTCGTTAATCTTGGCGTATGTGCCATTGGCAACAATTGCTTTGATCGCCGCATTCATTTTTTCACGCAGATCATTATCTTTCTTGCGAACCGCAATGCCGATTTTATCATTCACATCAATGGCTTTCCCAAGGAATTCAAAGCCTTGACCCGCCTCTGAGCGCAACCAGTCATAAGCTGGCAACTTATCAGACACCAACACTTCAATGCGCCCTGAAGCTAAATCAAGATAAGCATTTTCCTGCGTATCATAAAGCTTGGCATTCACACCCATCATATTATCTGTCACATAGTTCGCAGCAATGGTTGCACGCTGTGCACCAATGTTTTTACCACGCAACATATGTGCTTTCAGGCCAGAACCTTTTTTCGCAACCATGGTCAGGTTGTTGGAATAATAAGGCTCAGTGAAACTCACAGCCTTTTTGCGCTCTTCAGTAATGGACATAGAGGCCACAACCGCGTCATATTTCTTTTTCTTAAGGCCAATAAGGATGGAATCCCATTCAAGCGGGGCGATAATTTCGCATTCCACTTTCATTTCTGCACATAAGGCATTGGCAATATCCACATCAAAACCAAAGGCTTTGCCTTCTTTATTGATGCCGTTAAACGGAGGGTATGCGCCTTCTGTACCGATGCGCAGCTTGTCGCCAGCATCTGCAACAGAAATACCAAGGCCGAGTACAGCAGCCAATGCAATTGCAATTTTTTTCATTTGGGTGATCTCCCGTGATCGAAAATTAAGTTAGTCCCTAACCAGCCGGATTTATTTTAAAGTTCCGTACTGATAAATTGTTTCATACGTTCGGATTTCGGGTTTTCAAAAACCTCTTGAGGTGGTCCAAACTCTTCCACCTGTCCTTGGTGCAGATACATCACATGGCTGGAGACCTCGCGCGCAAAACCCATTTCGTGGGTAACCACAAGCATGGTGCGCCCTTCTTCAGCCAACATCTGCATAACTTTTAAAACTTCACCGACAAGTTCTGGGTCAAGGGCCGAGGTCGGTTCATCAAACAGCAATAATTCCGGTTCCATCGCCAAAGCGCGTGCAATGGCTGCGCGCTGTTGTTGCCCGCCTGAAAGCTGGGAAGGAAAATGCCCACGGCGCTCATAAAGCCCGACCTTATTGAGCAGTTCTTCTGCTTTTTCAGTCGCTTCAGCCTTAGATAGCCCCTTAACCTGAGTTGGGCCTTCAATGATATTTTCCATCAAATCCATATGGGCCCAAAGATTAAAGCTTTGAAACACAAATCCGATTTCTGAGCGCAGGCGCGTGATCTGCTTTTTATCAGCCGCGCCCAATTGCCCGTCTTTTTCACGTTTCAGCTTCATGGCTTCCCCTGCCACAGAAATGCTGCCTTGTGTGGGGCGCTCCAGTAAGTTTAAGCAACGCAAAAACGTACTTTTACCGGAACCACTTGAACCGATAATGGAAATAACATCGCCATAGCGAGCAGTTAGTGAAATGCCTTTAAGCACTTCCAGCTCACCGAAGGATTTATGGATATCTGTGACCTCAAGGGCCGGAAAATCTATAGTCATGAAATCTTTTATGGATTTTTATCAATTAATTACACTTCAACTCTGATTCGACTTAACCAAGAAGTCAAGAAACTGTCATCTTTTATTTCTATTCCCGATAAATATGGGATTTTTTATAACAGATGAAACCTTTTAATGGTTTGACTTGAAATGAAATTGCGCAACCCCAATTAAGAATTCTAATCTCCCATAAGATTCGCTTAAAACACATTGATCGCCTACCGAACATTATGTATCGTACAAGTCACTTAATAATAAAATGATAATGAGGCTCCCCATGGCATTTAATGCGCTCCAGCTCCAAGAAGATATGTCCCTTGCCATCAACCCCATCACAGAAGATGACCTGCCCGCCGGTGAAGTTCTGGTGAAGGTGGATTATTCTACGCTGAACTATAAAGACGGTCTAATCATGAACGGTCTGGTCAAGCTGGTAAAACAATATCCCCATGTGCCGGGTATTGATTTTTCAGGCACCGTTGAGGCCTCAGAAGATGAGCGTTACAAACCCGGTGATCGCGTGGTGCTTAACGGCTGGCGTGTGGGTGAAATCCACTGGGGTGGCTATGCCCAAAAAGCACGGGTTAAAGCTGATTGGCTAGTGCCCCTGCCTGATGAAATCTCCACCAAACGCGCCATGGCGATCGGCACAGCAGGTTATACCGCCATGCTTTCCGTCATGGCCTTGGAAGAACATGGGCTAACCCCTTATCAAGATGGTGAAGTACTGGTCACAGGGGCTTCTGGTGGGGTGGGCTCCATTGCCTGTGCCATCCTTGCCCGCCTTGGCTATCAAGTGGCGGGTTCAACCGGATCAGAAGACTCCCATAACTATCTTTTAGAGCTCGGTGTTAGCACCATTGTGCCGCGTGCTGAATTAGAAGAAGGCCCGCGCGGCCCCCTTGGGGCTGAACGCTGGATTGGTGCCATTGATAATGTGGGTGGCACAACCTTGCACCATGTGCTGGCAACGCTTAAATACTGGAGCTGCTGTGCCTCTGTCGGGCTTGCGGCCTCAAATGAGCTTAACACAACCGTCCTGCCGTTTTTGATGCGTGGCATTACCTTACAAGGCATTGACAGCGCGACCTGCCCTTATGAGCGCCGCGTCAAAGCCTACCAACGTCTTGTGACAGAGCTTCCAGAAGATGTGCTGGATAGTATGACCAGCACAATTTGCCTGTCAGACCTGCCAGAGGTAGGCAAAAAAATCCTTAAAGGCCAGACACAAGGGCGCATCATCGTGGATGTAAATTCGTAAACCTTTTATTAACCAATTGAATCTTAAGGGCTTGTTAACTTTTTAACAGCCCCTTTTCATTTTTGGCATCCCCTTTGCAATAGTTTTAAGCATAAAGAGAACCGTCATTCCTGAAAAAAACAGGAACCCAATAAAAAACGGGGCCCCTGCCAACGAGCAGGGGTGACACACCTTTTAAAAGGATCGAATTATGTTTAGAGCGTTGAAGCTAGGAACAGTTATAGGCGGCTTAACTTTGTTAACTGCCTGCGGGTATGTGGATAAATACGAAGAAGCCGTCTATGACTGGGAACCAAGATATTGCTACAAGCAGCTTGGCTCCATCCAATGTTTCAGCGAACCAGTTCACCGGGACGCGGCCAGGTTGGTAAATTACTATGGCCCTCATCCAAGTCGATTTGAAACGCCCTCACCTCCCGATCGCTTGGAATCAACCGCACCGCGCCCGGTGGCCTATTATGTACGCGATGAAGACCCTATCCCTGATGATTCAACCGTGCATCCGGCCAACTAGTAACTAAAGGGCTTTCCCCTGCCCTTTGGTCACAAGAAAGCCTCTCCTTGCCCTAAAGGAGAGGCTTTTCTTTTTTTAAACGCCAGCCAGAACAGCTTCTTTCTCACCGACTTTCTCCAATGTTTCCAAAGCAAGGGCGGCTTCTTGTTGTTTGGCCCACATGGCCCCATAAGCTCCGTCTTTTTCAAGTAAGACCGCATGGTTGCCGCGCTCAATAATCTCACCTTGATCCAGCACGATAATCTCATCCGCATCCACAACGGTGGATAAACGGTGGGCGATAACAAGGGTGGTCAAGCCACTGGAAACTTCACGCAAGGAAACCTGAATTTCTTTTTCCGTATGGGTATCAAGGGCCGAGGTTGCCTCATCAAATAACAAAATACGGGGGCGTTTTAAAATCGTGCGTGCAATGGCAACGCGCTGTTTTTCACCACCAGAAAGCTTAAGTCCGCGTTCGCCCACAATGGTGTTATAGCCATCGGGCAGCTCCATGATGAAGTCATGAATGCTCGCCAGTTTGGCAGCCTTTTCCACATCAGCCGGTGTGGCATCGGGGCGACCATAGGCAATATTGTAAAAAACCGTATCGTTAAACAACACGGTATCTTGAGGCACAATCCCAATGGCACCGCGCAAGGCATTTTGCTTAATGGTGCGAATATCAGCCCCATCGATTTTCACCGCCCCTTCAGAGACATCATAAAACCGAAAAAGAAGGCGCGATAAGGTGGACTTACCCGCCCCGCTGGCCCCGACAATGGCTGTGGTTTTGCCCGCAGGCACCTTGAAATCAACCCCTTTTAGGATGGGGCGACGCGCATCATAGGCAAAAGAGACATTTTCAAACACCACTTCACCGCCGCCAACGGGTAAGTCTTTCGCCTCAGGGTCATCGGCAATTTCAGCTTCCTGATCCAAAAGCGAGAACATATGTTCCATATCAGTAAGAGACTGTTTGATCTCTCGATAGACAAAACCAAGAAAGTTTAGCGGCATATAAAGCTGGATGAGATAGCTATTAACCAACACAAAATCACCCAAGGTCATGGAACCATCCTGCACCCCATACCCCGCCATCACCATCACAGCCGTTAGCCCAACCGAGATAATTGCGCCCTGCCCGATATTAAGCAGGCTAAGCGTCACCTTGGATTTAATGGAAGCTTCTTCAAAGCTTTTTAGGGCCACATCATACCGACGTGCCTCATGCTGCTCATTAGTGAAATATTTCACCGTTTCAAAGTTCAGCAAAGAATCAACCGCTTTGGTATTGGCTTCATTATCGCTTTTATTCATGGTGCGGCGATATTTGATGCGCCACTCTGTCACAATGAGCGTCCAGGCGATGTAGCTTGCGATGGTGCCAAAGGTCACAACCGCAAAAGTCCAATCATAAAGCACCCATAAAATGCCACAGACCAAGACAATTTCCAGCAAGGTCGGCAAGATATTAAACAGCATAAAGTTCAAGAGGAAATCAATCCCCTTGGTGCCGCGCTCAATTGAACGGGTTAAGCCCCCTGTTTGGCGCTGCACATGAAAACGCAAGGCCAAACGGTGTAAATGCTCAAAGGTTTTTAGTGCCACATCACGAATGGCGCGCTGGGCCACACGGGCAAAAACCGCATCGCGCAACTCGCCAAAGGCTTGGGCCATCACACGCGCTAACCCATAGGCGACTAACAACATGACAGGCACCACAATCAGCTCGCTCCCCTCCCCAAGCGACAGCGCATCAACAGCCTCTTTATAAAAAAGTGGAACCGATACATTCATCGCCTTTGCCAGTGTCAAAAACACCAGCGCGATTAAAACCCGAATACGCAAGTTAGTGGCATTTTTAGGCCAAAGATAAGGCAGCAGCGTTTTTAACGTGCGCCAATCATTGCGAGGACCAGTATGTTTTGGGGCATCTTGGGAAAGGTGGCGCATGGGGGGAGGCTTTCAATTGGTTTTATTATTATCTTATATCTATATAGACGTAATGGCCCAATGTGCCAGCTCTTAAGTGCGGCGTTTCAACTCTTCTTCAATCTCAGCAATTTGGTAATGAACGTTACATTCAAGCTCTGACGTGATCTCCAGATGACGATCTTCAAACACATTCACGTCTGGATGCTCATTTTTCCAATCCTCAATCACATGGTCGCGTGTGCGCAGCAAGTCACAAATTTGTGGATAATAAAGCTGAACCATCGCGCCAACCCATCTATTTGCAGGCCAAGACGGGCTGGCATGGTCAATTTCAAAATGATCCAGCATCTTGATGACATCTTCACAATCATACCAATATTCTGCCGTCACCCAGCGATTGGTTGTAAATAAAGACTGAGGTGCGCCAAACGCATCCATGGAAATAGCAATCAGGTGGCTAAGCGCATCATTTTTGGCTTTTGGTTTTTTAAAATCATCCCCGACAAGCGGCTTTACCCCCTTGGGCATGCCTTTGGGGCGCAAAAATAGATGGAAATGACCATGTTCTCCATCGCGATGGGCATGATAGTAATATTGCCCATGGGTGTCATGGTCATAAACATCACCTTCGGGGTAATGGTTCATTTGAAAAAAAGTGCCACTTCCCTTTAACAGGTCTGCAACGATGTTTTCCCCCACCTTGGTGAGCACACGCTGGCAATTTTCAACTTCATGACCAGCTTTAAGCATTTTCTTTAAACGCTCTGTCGCGACATTTTTAAAGTCAGCTTTCATTTGCTCTTGCCCCTCATGGTCATCCTTACTCTCACTATAAGCCTTTGATGTTCACTTGGTCATCACATTTTGTTGATGGTCTGTGATGGCTTTGTTTAAAGACCCAAAGCAGGCAAAGGATCATAGTTATTTTAAGGCAACATCCTTTTACGGACATCCCCGTCCATCAGACATATTTGGAGGCATCATGACTTTTCGCAAGACACTTTTCTGTAGCTCTATCACCCCTCTTGCTCTCGGGCTTGGAATAGGTATTGCGACCATGGGCAATATCCAACCTGCCCAAGCCAACCCATGCGCTGCCAAAGCCTGTGCCCAAAACCCTTGTTGTGCCAAAAACCCCTGCGCAGCTAATCCATGTGCGGCAAACCCGTGTGCGGCCAATCCTTGCGCTGCGAAAAACCCCTGTGCCGCAAATCCTTGTGCAGCCAAGAACCCGTGCGCGGCTAACCCATACGCTGCGAAAAACCCATGTGCCGCAAACCCGTGTGCAGCCAAGAACCCGTGCGCGGCTAATCCTTGTGCTGCCAATCCCTGTGCTGCGGCTGAGCCAGAAGAACTCACCAATGCACAAGCCACGGCTGAATGGGATCGCCTTGTTGGGGCCATGCGCACCACCTATGCCAAATCTGGTGTAAAAGGCACAGGCCAATTTTTTGATTGGATTAATGTTACCAAAAGCCCCTATCAATCCAGCACCCATGGCGAGCGTTATCTTGTTAATATCGTAAATGAAACAGGTAAAGATTATGCCAAATGGGAAAAGGCTGGCACATTGCCTGCGGGCTCCCTCATTGCCAAACCAACCATTGTGGGCAAAAAAGATGGTACCGCAGAAATCGGCCCGCTCTTTATGATGGAGAAAATGCCAACGGGCTGGAACACGGCATCTTGGAATTGGAAATATACCATGATCAATGCCGATGGCAGCCTGTGGGGCCAAACCGGGGGTAAAAACTCAGCTGGCATGAACTTCTGTTTTGAATGCCATAATTCCATGGGGGAAGAGACCGACGGGCTCTTATTCCTGCCAGAAGAATACCGCCGCTAAGTAGAGAATAAACCATACTATACAAAAGAGCGCAGGTCTTACCCACCTTCGCTCTTTTCCTATGGGGAACAAGCTGTTACATAAGGGAAAAGAAGATAGAATAACAAGGTAGCATCATCGTGTTTAAATGGGTCAAGAAAGCCAAGAAACTCTTTAGTGGGCAAACATCAGGAAGTTCACTCGTCCATATTGATGATGATGGATTTATGGCTGAAAATATTTCAGTCAGTATTGAAGATGTTATCAATCAAGACGAAAATGAAGACCTTGGCAAGCTGCATATCCTCAGCCTAACAGAATTCCACCAAGCCCTTGGCGATACTTGGGATGCCCGTGAAGCTAAAATCCAAATGCTCACAGAAAATCTGCTGCGTGAACGTATTGGTGAGGGAAACCGTTGGGAACATCAAAGCCGGGAAATCTATATTATGCTGTTTCCTGCCCTTTCAGAAATAGAAGGGACCGCACGTGCCTTTGAGATTTCTGAAGAGCTTGGGTTTAAAATTATTGGCGAGCGTTTTGATGGCGGGCGTCGCCCGCTTGTGCGCGTGGCAGGCGTTGACCCCAAAGACGCCTTAAATGAAGACGGCACCTTAAATATTGCTAAACTTGAAGAAGTCGGTCGTGAAGGCGAGGCCGCAGGTGATCCCGCCCCTATCAAAGATTTAGATGCCAAGCAAGATGATCAAGATGACGACAGTCCTGATTGGAAGAAAAAGAAATGGGAACATGAAGAAGCTGAGACCGACTGGCAAAAAGACGCCCATGAAAATGTAGAAGCCAATACAGATTGGAAAAAGCAACAACTGGACAATGATCCGGAAGCTTCCCAAGACTGGCAAAAAAACAAAGCGCCTGAAACAGGTAAAGAAGCCGATGCTGACCCGCAATGGAAATCCATCAGCGCCCAAGAAGAACCCGTAAAACAAAAACAGACCAAGCCAAAGGCGAAACCCAAATATACTGCACGCTTTCAACCTTGTTGGGAAAAAACTCAAGAAAGTCTCTGCATCTATAGAAGTATTCTTTGTTTTGATACTGCTGAGGGACGCCACCTTGAAGGGGTTCCGGCATATGCGGGCTATCGCACTCCAAAAGACTGCCTAAAGGTTGATCTCTGGCTTTTACAGGAAACGGCAAAAGCGCTGTTCCCCATGATCAGTAAAAAAGTCATCACCCCTGTTTTCCTCCCCATTCACTCCACTTCTTTAAGGCAAGAACAGCTTGAGGATTTCTTGGCAGGCCTGACAAAATATACAGAAAACCTGCGCCAGAACTATCTGGTTTTAGAGATTATGGACGATGGAAAATGGGAAGAGGCCCCGCTTCAAGACCTTTGTGAACAACTGAGCCCACAGGTCCATGCACTTGCTTTTCGCCCCATTGGGAGCAATGGCTTTAAAGCCCCCTTATGTAAAGAGTTCAGCTGGATTGGGGTTGATTTCCAGAGCATGAGTGAAGAAACAGCCATAACGGCTGAACAAGTGAGCGCCCTGCATAAACATGCCGCATCAATCCAAGCCAAGCTTTACAGCTTCAGCATTAATAAACGCGAGCAACTAGGCGAGATGATTGACCTGGGCAGCACGCTTTTAGGTGGGATTGCACTGGTCAAAACCACAGACAAATTGCGCGCACCCTTTAACCTGCCTATTGAGCGTTTAAAGAAATAAAGTTTATTTCAATAAGCCCACTTCTTTATAATATTTAATCGCCCCACGATGCAGCGGTGCGGACAGCCCATCTTTAATCATTTGCGACTTCTTTATATGTTTAAAAGCTGGATGGAGTTTCTTAAAGGCTGAAAAATGATCCATCACGGATCTCACCACCTGATAGACAATTTCATCAGATGTTTTGGTTGAAGAAACCACCGTTGCCTTTGGGCCCAAAGTGTGGATATCACTTTCCGTGCCACGATATGTGCCTGCTGGGATCACGGCTTTAGAATATTGCGGGTATTTGGCGATAAAACTATCAACCCACTGCCCTGTCATCGAAATCAGCTTTGTATCACAAGATGTTGTTGCCTCTTTCACAGAGGCGTTGGGAATGCCTGCTGTAAAAAAAACCGCATCCAGCTTGTTGTTACATAAGGCCTTGGATTGCTCCGTTGATTTCAGGCTTCCCGCATAGGAAAAATCTTTTTCATCCCAGCCCAAATGCCCAAGAATACGCATCATGGTTTCGCGTTGACCGGAATCGATATTGCCCAGATTTACCCTTTTGCCTTTAACGTCTTTAAATGTATCAATGCCCGCATCTTTTCGCACGACAAGCTGCAAAGGCTCCCCATGAACGGAAAAAACCGCGCGCAGTTTTTTAAAACGCCCTGCCTCTTCAAAGCTGTGGCTCCCAGACCAAGCTGCAGCCTGCACATCTGATTGGGCAATCCCGAAATTTAGATCATCTTCGCGAATGGAGGTAATATTATGGGCTGAGCCGTCTGTTGATTCAACGGAGCACCGAATGCCATGTTCCTTGCGTTCCTTATTGACCAAGCGACAAATCGCCCCGCCCGTTGGATAATAAACCCCGGTTACACCCGCTGTACCAATGGTAATAAACATCTGGCTGGCATGAGCAAAAGGAAGGGCAGCAAACAATGCCCCAAGCATTACAGCCAAACACCATATGATTTTATAAACAGGCATATCTTATCCATCCCCCAAAGCTGCACATTTGGTCAACATTATAGACATATGATGTTGGCGAACCCAAGGATTTTAAATGACACAGACCAAAGCCCTTATTATGATGAGCGCAATCTTATTTTAAAGGGGGTTATAATGGACCTAAAAGACCATATCCGCGGCATTCCTGATTTTCCAAAACCGGGCATTTTATTTTACGACATTTCCACATTGTTGGCAGAGCCCGATGCATGGCAAGTCGCCATGGGCCGTATGGCAAAAATCGTTAGCCGCCATCAACCTGATATCCTTGCAGGCCTTGATGCCCGTGGTTTTTTGGTTGCAGCCCCTCTTGCGCTTAAACTCGGCCTTGGCTTTACCATGGTGCGCAAAAAAGGCAAACTACCTGGTGAAACCATCCAATATGATTATGATCTTGAATATGGTTCCAACACCATTGAAATTCAGGCCGATTGCGTCAAGCCCGGTCAACGCGTTGTCATTTTAGATGACCTGCTGGCAACAGGTGGCACCATGGAAGCCGCCATTAAACTGTTTAAAGACGTTGGCGCAGAAGTAGTCGGCACGGCCTGCATGATTGAGCTCACCTTCCTAAACGGGCGTGAGCGTCTTGATGGGGTGCCGTTTGACACATTGGTTGCTTATGATGACTGATCTTACTGAACAGTAACGATCAGGGATGCCTCACTTAGCGTGACATCACGAAGGCTGCGATAGATTTTTGTCAGTTCATGCTCATTTTGCAGTGACAAAGGTTCAAACGCAGCCTTTCCTATATGGGGGGCAAGGCGCTTTGTTACCTCAACATCTGTTGCAAAACATTTCACCGCTTCCACCCCGCTTGGCGGTGAAAACTCAAAAGCAAACGGCATCCCGGCAGAAGGGATATGCTGGGTAAAGCCGCCATTGATTTTGCCAGAAGTCATAAAACGGTTGGGAAAGATTTTAAAGAAAGCCCCATCGGCCTGAAAATAATAACAGCTCACATAGGCATCTTCTTGTGCGCGCAACGCCAGAACCATTTTCTGCCCGATTTTAAATAAAGGATTATCGCCTTTATTACTGGTCACATAAAGATCGATTGGCCCAAGGGCTTTGCGTGCCTCTTCATCAATGGGTGCTGGCGGTGGGATGAGCTCAAAACTTTCAGGGATTTCACTGCGCACAATGCGCCCCCGCCATGCAATAGATCGCCCATCAGCGCCTTCAAGGGTGAGGCGGATTTCTACCCATTGCTCAAACACCCAATAGGTTCCTTTGAGGATATAATCGCGTTTTTGACGCTGGTTTTCTTGATTGTTAAGGCTCCCCTTGGCAAGCTTTAACCCGCGAAAACGTTCTTCTTCAATTTCAAAAGCACTGATACTTAGATCATTGATGTTGCGCGGTCCACTGGCGGCCTGTTTTCGCAAACCATCACTTAAAAGCCCCATGAAATAGCGCCCAAAACCCGTGTGGATGCCACTGGTTTGATAACGCAGCCCTTCAACCATGATCTTGCGCACCTCCACAAGATCACGCATCAACTGGGCTGAGGCTTTTTGGGCGGCACCTTTCACAGATAGCCCCCCGACTTTCTGGGTTTCACCTTGCTTGCGTTTAAAAGACTTTTGCGTTGCTGAAACAATGCGCCCGCTTTCTGTTTCCACCAGCTTATAAGCCAGAATAATTTTTTCGCCTTTTAAAGAAAGACTACCAACCGCCAACAGGTCGGAGCGTGCCCGGGCAATCAAATCCCCAAGGGGATTTATACTTTCTGTGCGGGTGCCCATTTCATTAATGTCACTTACCACCGCGCCTAGTTCTTTGCGCCCCACAATCGCATAGCGACCATCCGCCTCGCGCACAAGCGCGCGGGTAAAGCCATCCACATAAGTCTGGGCCTCTTCAAGAGATATGGGCAGGTCTTCTTCCTTAAAAGGATGAATGGCAATTTTTGCAACATCCTGATCAAGCAGATTTAAAAAGCGATCACTCCAACTTGGTCGCCCCAGGAGTTCTCGTGCCATTTTTTTAAAGGATTTAGAAGCTGAAGCCTGTTTCTTCTTCTTTTTCTTATCTGTTTTCTTCTTTTTTTTCAGCCACGGCTTATCCTCATCCTGTGTGGAAATTGCCTCGCCTGAACCTTGTGCATATACAGGTTCTAGGCTGGTGACACAGAATGATAAAAAAACAAATAGAATGAAAAAACGCACGTGCAGCACCCTTAGACTGAACTTTCCAATCAATATACACGGATTAGGGAATATTTTCTGAAAAACCCTTACACCTTAAGCAAAAATAAATTGCTCTCACCATAAAGCCCGTGAAAAACAGTTCTATTTTGTCAGGTTAACCGCTTTCACATCATCAGCAGAAATATATTTAGCAAGGATTTGATCATATTCCCCAGACTTTCTAAGAAACTCTAGAGACTCATCAAAACGATCACGTACGGTCCTTTTTCTAAAGGCAACACGATATGGCGTAGGCATGAAGATTTCATGGAACTGAACGTCAATTTTACGACCTGTTTCACGTTCTACCTGCTTTTTAAAATGTAGAAAAATCCTGAAATCAGAAATCACCACTTGTTTGCGACCAGCTGCCAGCATTTTGACTTGTAACTCTTGGTTCGCAAGTTCGCTATATTGCTTATTCCCCTTCACAGCCTCTTGATAGTCTGGACCCAAAAGCTTATGGGCATTTTGAAAAGAAACGACACTATAGTTTTTTAACTCAGCAATTTGGGAAATTTTTAAGCCTGATGATTTTAGGGTAATGGCATAATTCTGATAAGAAATAATCTCATTAGAAAAGAAACCATCTACAGGCATATGAGCACGCATATTCATGCCCCCATCTAATGCCCCACCATTTAGGGCATGGGGGATACGCTTCATCGGCATGTATTTAGGTGTCATGGAAAAACCGGAAAGCTCAATTGCGCGTTCCACAATTTCATATTCCGCACCCGCATTATGTTCCTGAATGACATAAGGCGGTTTTGACAAACCAATGCCAATGAGCAGACTTTCTGCATGGGCAGGTAGTGAAAAACAAACAAAACCAATAAGAAGGAGGGCAAATGGCTGCAACTTCATGAAAGAAAACTCCTAAACCTTATTTACGTTTCCAGTTGGTCCCCCCGGCACCGTCTTCTAAAACAATCCCTTGGGCATCCAATTCATCGCGGATACGATCAGCCGTGGCAAAGTCTTTATTAGCCTTGGCATCACGACGTTCAATGATCATACGCTCAATATCCGCCTCATCAAGACCTGAAGCCGCTTGAGAACCGCCTTTTAGCCATTCTTCAACATTTTGTTGTAAGATACCGAGAATATTGGCTGCCGCAATCAACCTGCCCTTGTTATCAGGATCCGCATCTTTATTCACAGCGCTCAACAACTCATGCAGAATCGAAATTGCCAATGGTGTATTAAGGTCATCTTTGAGAGCTGCCATAAATTCAACAGGCGCTTCCACATCAGCGGCTTCCACATCTTGGCTCTGGCGCAAGGCCGTATAAAAACGATCCAAGGTCGATTTTGCTTCAGCCACACCTTCTTTGGTGAAATCAAAGGGCGAGCGATATTGCGCAGATAACATATAAAAACGCAAAGCCTCACCCGGGACTTCTTCCAACAGGTCATGGACGGTGAAAAAGTTCCCAAGAGACTTGGACATCTTCTCGCCTTCAACCATCAAATGCCCATTATGCATCCAGTAATTGGCAAAACGCTCTGTCTTGTTTGCACAGCAGCTTTGTGCGATTTCATTTTCATGGTGAGGGAAGATCAGATCATGCCCACCGCCGTGGATATCAAAGGTATCCCCCAGATATTTACGGCTCATGGCTGAACATTCAATATGCCAGCCCGGACGACCACGCCCCCATGGGGACTCCCATCCCGGCACGTCATCCTCAGATGGTTTCCACAAGACAAAATCAGCCGGATCTTTTTTGTAAGAAGCCACTTCCACACGTGCACCGGCAATCATATCATCCATATTGCGACCAGACAGCGCGCCATATTCAGGCATGCTTGGCACATGGAACAACACATGACCATCTGCTGCATAAGCATTGCCATTTTCAATCAGACGCTCGATCATCTCGATCATCTCAGCAATATGCTCGGTCGCGCGGGGCTCAATATCAGGATTACCTGCATTAAGTGCAGCCATATCTTGATGGAACATGGCCGCTGTGCGCTCCGTAATAGTGCGGATATCTTCGCCTGTCTCTTTGGACTTGGCGTTGATCTTGTCATCCACATCGGTGATGTTGCGCACATAGGTAACATCTGAATAAAGCGTTTTGAGCAAACGATAGAGCACATCAAACACAATGACCGGGCGCGCATTACCAATATGGGCAAAGTCATAAACCGTTGGTCCACACACATACATCCCGACTTTCTCAGGATTGATCGGTTTGAACTCTTCTTTTTTACGGGTCAGTGTGTTGTAGATGTGCAATGTCATTCTTTATTTCCCAGCAAGAAGCCCCTGCCTTTGCAGGGGCACACAGTCTGATTTAAGCCGTTTCGCCACGCAAGCGGGCTTCTACTTTTTCACGTCCCAATAGTGGCAGCAAAACGCCAAGCTCCGGTCCATGGTTCATCCCCGTTAAGGCTTGGCGAAGTGGCATGAACAAGCCTTTACCTTTGGCGCCCGTGGCCTCTTTCACTGCATTGGTCCATGTTTTCCATGTGGTGTCATCCCATGTACCTTCTGGCAGAACAGCCATGGCAGCTTTGGCAAAATCAGCATCTTCAATCACAGGGGTAACCTTACCAAAGACGATATCGGCCCAATCTTTGGTGTCTTTAAGGCGTGACAGGTTCGGGCGAACCGCTTCCCAAAATGTTTCATCCGCACCCTCAATATCAAGGCGGGCAGAAGCTGTTGCCCAATCCATGTCATGTAAAAGCTTGGAGTTCAAACGGTCCAGTTCTTTAGAATCAAATTTCGGTGTGCCACGGCCAAAGCTTGCAATATCAAACGACTTAACCAATGCGTCCATATCATCAGTGGCTTCCACATTCTCACTTGTACCAAGGTGAGCCAACAAGCTGTTGATCGCCATGGCTTCCAGACCATCTTCTTTCAGCTCAGCCAATGAAAGGGAGCCGATACGTTTGGAAAGTTTTTCACCTTCTGTACCAGACAGTAGTGGCAGGTGAGCAAATTCTGGGAATTTACCGTCATTCATCACCTTAAACATGGCAATTTGAACCGCCGTGTTTGATACATGGTCTTCCCCGCGCAACACGTGGGTCACATCCATATCGATGTCATCAATGGCAGACGGCATCATATATAAGAATGTCCCATCTGCGCGACGGATCACCGGGTCAGCCAAGTTTGCTGCCAAGAATTTCTTGTCGCCTTGAACCAAATCGGTCCATTCAATATCATCTTGTGGCAATTTAAAGCGCCAGTGTGCTTGACGGCCTTCGCTTTTCAGCTTTTCTTTGGCTTCATCGCTGAGTTCAAGAGCAGAGCGATCATAAATCGGTGGCTTGCCGCGTGAACGCAGGCGCTTGCGCATATAATCAAGCTCTTCAGGCGTTTCATAACAGTCATAAACCAGACCCTTGGATTTCAGGTCTTCAAAAACGTCTTCGTAGCGCTCCATACGGGCAGACTGGTGTTCTTCTTCATCCCAGCTTAAGCCCAACCATGTGAGCCCATCCTTGATGCCTTGTTCATATTCCGGCTTGGAACGTTCTTGGTCGGTATCATCAACACGCAGCAAGAAAGTACCGCCAACGTTGCGGGCGTAAAGATAATTAACCAGTGCCATGCGGGCGTTACCCACGTGCAGCATACCGGTTGGTGAAGGCGCAAAACGTACTTTTAAGGTCATATCAGACTCGTAAAACCATTGGTAAGGGGATAGCGGCGATCACGGCCAAATGCACGTGAGGTAACTTTCACACCCGGAGGGGCTTGACGGCGCTTATATTCAGCACGGTCCAGCAACTTCCAGATACGGCGCACCACATCTGCATCATGACCACAGGCCACTACATCTTCTAGGGAATACTCTTTCTCGATTAAACATTCCAGTATGTCATCAAGAATTTCGTAAGGCGGAAGGCTGTCTTCATCCTTTTGATCAGGGCGAAGCTCAGCCGAAGGCGGCTTGGAAATCACATTATCGGGCATAACACGCCCAGCAGGGCCCAAGCAGCCCGCAGGTTTATGGTCATTGCGCCATTTACAAAGGGCAAAGACCGTCATTTTATAAACGTCTTTTAAAACAGAATAGCCACCACACATGTCACCATAAATCGTGGCATAGCCCACCGACATTTCAGACTTGTTGCCCGTGGTTAAAAGCATATGGCCAAACTTGTTAGAGAGCGCCATCAACAACAAACCACGTGCGCGTGATTGAATATTTTCTTCTGTTATGTCTTTGTCGCGCCCCTCAAAGAGAGGCGAAAGCATGGTATCATAAGCCTGCATCACAGGTTCAATAGACACACTGTCATACTCCACGCCTAGATACTGGGCACAACCCTTGGCATCCTCAAGGCTTTCTTGTGAGGTATAAGGTGAAGGCATCATCACGCATTTTACACGATCGGCCCCCAAAGCATCTACGGCGACGGCTGCTGAGATCGCACTATCAATCCCGCCTGAAAGCCCAAGGACTACACCGGGAAATCCATTTTTATTCACATAATCGCGCAAGCCCAAAACCATGGCCTGATAGATGGCCTCTAAGCCTTCACTATCTTCATCTTGCGGGCCTTGAATAATCCCATCGTTAGTGAGGGTGACAAGGCTGAGTTCTTCATCCCAATGTTTCATCAGGCAGACACGTTCGCCCTCAGGACACATGACAAAAGAAGCCCCATCAAACACCAATTCGTCCTGCCCACCGACTTGATTGACATAGACAAGCGGCACACCTGCTTCTTGGGTGCGCATTTTAGCAAGGTCATAACGCAAGGACGGTTTATCTGCTTCAAAGGGAGAGCCATTGAGCACCAGTAGCATTTCTGCGCCCTGATATTTCAAATCTGCCGTCACATCTTCAAACCACATATCTTCGCAGATCATCGCGCCCAGCTTATGGCCTTTAAAATTGATGATACGGCTATCACGCCCTTCTTCAAAAAAGCGGATTTCATCAAATACGCCGTAATTGGGCAAATGACGCTTGGTCACCACATCGGTGATCTCGCCATCAACAATCATCAAGGCACTGTTATAAAGCTTGCCTTCAATGCGCCAAGGTGTCCCCAGCAAGACAGCTGTATCACAGCCCTTTGTGCTTTCAATAAAGCCATTAACTGCTGTTTCAACTTCATCTTGAAAAGCAGGTTTGAGCACCAAATCTTCGGGGGGATAGCCTGTACTGAGAAGTTCTGACGTCACCAACAGGTCGGCCTTTTGATCAACAGCCTTATCAAAGGCCGTTTTTAACAGGCTCATATTATGATGAATGGCCCCAACAGTCGGGTTGAGCTGAGCCAGTGCAAGTGTCAGTGAAGCAGTCATTTTTTATGGTTCTGAAAGAAATCAAAAATCGTTGGGCAACCTACGCAGACTTTTGCTCAATGTCAATGAAACTGCGAGATTGATTCATCTTCCTTACAATTTATTACAAAGCTCATCTTGCATATAAGAAGTTGATAAAATAATTTGTTCGCCAAGCAAACAATAGCGCTATTGTAATCGACAAAAGAGGTAGAGCCATGAAAAACTGGAGCATTACAAAGAAACTGCTGGTTTCTCCAGTGATTTTCACCATCGCATTGATCTTTTTATCCTGGTTATCATTTACTGGTGTTCAAACCATTCGCACCACCATGGATGAACTGTTTAATGAAAATACAGCCAAGGTCGTTAAGGCCCTTGATTTTCAAGAATCCTTAAGTGAGCTCAACGGTGGTCTCTTTCGTATGATCAGCTGGGGTGCCAGCAATATGACCGATGAAGAATCGCTCAACGCCATGCGCGCATCGCTGAAATCTAACCTCAACGGCTTAAAGATTGACCTCAGACTTCTTTCTGAAAAACACCCGTTTGTTGGAGAAGAAAAGAAAACCGTCGATAAAATCATCACCTTGTTTGACCAATATACAACGGCTGCAATAGACGTTATTGAAACATCTGAAAGCGATGCTTCCATGGCTGTCATCTATATGTTTGAAGCAGATGATCTATTCTCCCAAGTTAACCAAAGCGTTGCCTCACAGGTTGAAAAATGGCGCGAAGAAGCTGATGCCCAGTTTGAAAGTGCCAATGACAGTATTGAACAAACCATTCAAGCCGATGCCATTATTCTGGTAATTGTTCTCATCGGTGTTTTCGCTATTGCTTTGTTGGTGGCAGGCAGTATTTCACGCCCGGTTCGTTTTATGACAAAAACCATGCAATCACTGGCAAATGGTGATTTAAACGTCACCATCCCTGATGATGAGCGCCGTGACGAAGTTGGTGAAATGGCCGCAGCCCTCAGCGTCTTTAAAGACAATCTGGTTGAAATGGATACCATGCGCACACAGCAGGAAACTGAGCGTCAAAAACGTGAAGAAGAAAACCGCCAGCAGATGATGAACCTTGCCAACCATCTGGAAAGCTCAGTCTCCACTGTCATTGGTAGCCTTGGTGAAAAGACAGGTGATATCCTGAGTGTTGCCAGTGCAAATGGTCGCAGCTCATCTGATAATGAGACCAGCCAATCCATGGAAGTTGCTGAAGCCTCAGAGCGCACAACAACCAATGCCGATACGGTCGCTGCTGCCACTTCACAGCTGTCATCTGCCATTAGTGAAATCGGTCAACAAGTTACTCACTCAACCGATATTGCCAATCAAGCGGTCAATAAAGCCACAGATGCCAATGATAAAGTTAATGGTTTGGCAGAAGCAGCCCAACGCATCGGTGAGGTGGTAAGCCTGATTACCGATATTGCAGAACAGACCAACCTTCTTGCCCTGAACGCCACGATTGAAGCAGCACGCGCAGGTGATGCGGGCAAGGGCTTTGCCGTTGTGGCAAGTGAAGTGAAAAACCTTGCCAATCAAACCGCAAGTGCCACAGACGAAATCGCAAAACAGATCAATGCCATCCAAGGTGCAACAGGCGAAGCGGTTGATGCCATTGCCGATATCTCAACAACCATTCACCAGATCGACCAGATTGCAGCGGCCATTGCGGCTTCTGTTGAAGAACAAGATGCCACGACGCGTGATATTGCTGAAAATGTGCAAAATGTATCACGTGATGCCCAGGCCGTAGCTGAGCGTATTGTGAATATGACAAGAAATGCTGCACAATCGCACAACACCGCCATTCAAGTCACATGGGCGGCTGAAGACTTAAAAAAACCAACCGACCTTTTACACGAAGAAGTCAACGGGTTCTTAGGGAGCATTCGTACATAGAAAGCGTGGGGTTTGATGCTGGTTAGCCTTTGCGCAAAACCAGCGTCTGCCAACCATCAACCTTGATGCGCTCAACAAGGCGCAGACCATGACAGCGGTGTGCGGCAAATACCCAGTTGGCATCGCGCTCTAAAAAACCTGCCAAAACAGCAAAGCCGCCGGGTTGCAAATTTTTTGCCAAATCCTTTGCCATGGCAGACAAAGGACGCGCAAGAATATTGGCCATAATCAAGTCATAGGGGCCATTGCGCGCAACTGACGGTGTGCCATAACCATCACCACAGACAGGCAGGATATAACTGCCCACGCCATTGACCTCGGCATTATATTTCGCCACATCAACGGACTGGGCATCAATATCACTGGCAACGACTGGCGCGCTCCATGTTTTGGCAATCGCCATGGCGAGGATCGCAGACCCACAGCCCATATCCAGCGGCTGGCTGAATTTATAGCGTTTTGACAAACGGTCCAAGGCCTGTAAACACCCGTTTGTAGAGGCATGTTCGCCTGTGCCAAATGCCGTTGCGGCCTCAACCTTCAACGCGATTTTACCTGCGGGTAAAGGGCCTTGAAAATGCGAGCCATAAATGAAATAGCGACCAATAGAAAGCGGTGGGTATTTGCGGGCATATTCTGCCAGCCAATCTTTATTTTCCACCTCAGTTATCGTCACCTCAGGCACCTCAACACCCATGCGCTTTGCAACCAGGCCAACCGACGCCCGCAACGCGGCTTCATCAGGTTTCACATCTGCATAAGCTTCAAGGCGTTGGGCTAGTTCGTCATCATCCAGATACTGGGTCACCGCTGCGCAATAATCTTCCAACGCATATTCAAATGCATCAGCCAGCTCTGGCGTTACAGCCACATCAACGCGCCACAATATATCGGACATTTATTTCTTCCCTTTTGTCAGGCCATACTCAAACAAGGCTGACAGTTATGATCAAACTTTCTCGACAAAACTGTCGATCACTTTTTTGCGCCCACCTTTGGCAAAGGCGATATCAAGCTTATTACCATCAACGTTAAGCACAACGCCAGTGCCAAATTTACCATGGCGCACATGATCACCTTTTCTAAAGCCGCCATCTGGCGCATCAGAAACACTTACATCATAAGCATCAATGGTGATGAGTTTCTCTTTACGGCTTTCACGCTCTCCACGATAGGTAAAACGTTGCTGGTTGCGATCATTAAAACCACCAAAACCGTAATTTCCACCGCCGTACTCACCAGAGGGTGTACCGGTTTCCCCACCTGTTTCAATATGTTGATCAGGTAGCTCATCGACAAAACGTGACGGCAACATATCGTTATATTGCCCGAAAATACGACGGCGCAATGCATAGGAAATAATGGAGCGTTTGCGCGCGCGCGTGATACCCACATAGCCTAAGCGGCGTTCTTCTTCCAGCGCGCTATTGCCTGACTCATCAAGGGCACGCTGATTTGGAAAAGTGCCTTCTTCCCAACCGGGCAAAAACACATTGTCAAATTCCAGCCCCTTGGCAGCATGGAGCGTCATGATGGTCACTTTGGCATCATCGCCTTTTTCCTGTACTTCCATCACCAAGGAGACATGCTCTAAAAACTCATCAAGGCTTTCAAATTCCTTCAGGCCAGAAACCAGTTCTTTTAAGTTATCCACGCGGCCTTGGGCCTTAACATCCTTGCCCTTTTTCGATTCTTGAACGCGCCAATCCATATAACCGGACTCATCAAGCACCTGACCGACAAGTTCATCCACATCCAAGCCGTCTTTTAGCTTGCGCCATGTATCAAACTCCATGAGAAGCTCACGCAAACCTGAACGGGCCTTCGCACTTAACTCATCAGTTTCCACCAAGGTGACCGCGGCTGAATAAAGTGACACCTGATTGATACGGGCATATTCCATCAGGGTTTGTAAGCCCTTGGTCTTTGCCCCAAAACCCCGTGCGGGCTTATTAATAATGCGCTCCAAAGCCAAACTGTCATTGGGCTGATTAACCACACGCAAATAGGCCAGCGCATCGCGGATTTCTTCACGCTCATAAAAACGCAAGCCCCCAACAACTTTATAAGGCAGGCCAAGGGTGATCATGCGCTCTTCAAACTCGCGGGTTTGAAAACCTGCGCGCACCAAAATGGCAATTTCATTCAGGCTTTGGCCCTTGCGTTGCAAAGCTTCTATTTCATCACCAACAAAGCGTGCTTCAGACTCTCCATCCCACAGGCTTTCCACCCGCACCTTGATAGGGTCTTCATCTTTAAGCTGGGGATGAAGCGTCTTGCCCAAACGATCTTCGTTATAAGAAATCAGGCCCGAGGCCGCCCCAAGGATATGTTCAGTTGAACGGTAATTACGCTCTAACCGGATAACTTTAGCACCGGGGAAGTCTTTTTCAAATTTCAGGATATTGGTGACTTCAGCCCCACGCCAGCTATAGATCGACTGATCATCATCGCCCACACAACAGATGTTTTTATGTTGCTTGGCAAGTAGGCGCAGCCAGAGATATTGTGACACGTTGGTATCTTGATATTCATCCACCAAAATATAGCGAAAACGGCGCTGATACTGTTCTAAAATTTGTGGCTGCTCGGAAAAGATGGTGAGTACATGAAGCAATAGATCACCAAAATCGCAGGCGTTATTCAGCTGTAAACGTTCCTGATAAATTTTATAAATCCGCGCAGCATGTCCATCTGCAAACGCAGCGCCTTCACTTGGGGAGACTTTATCCGGTGTCAGGCCGCGATCTTTCCAACGTTGGATCACCCCCATGAGGTTGCGCGCCGGATTTTTCTTTTCATCGACACCTTCGGCTTCCATGATCCGCTTTAACAGCCTGATCTGGTCATCCGTATCAATGATAGTGAAGTTTGAGGTCAGCCCGACAACTTCGGCATTGGCGCGCACCATGCGTGCCGCCAGCGCATGAAACGTGCCCAGCCACCAGCCTTCAACCGGGCGACCCAAGATACTACCAACCCGTTCCTTCATTTCCATGGCGGCCTTGTTGGTAAAGGTCACTGCCATGATCTCGCCCGCATAGGCCAAGCCGCAATCCATGATATGGGCCAAGCGTGTGGTGAGAACACGGGTTTTCCCCGTTCCTGCACCAGCCAAGACCAAGACAGGGCCGTCTGTCACCTCAACAGCCATACGCTGTTCTGGGTTTAGGGCGCTCACATAAGGCGGTAGGCCTTGGGGAACATTGGGTTCCGCAGGCTCTAAATGCTCATCATTAAATTCAAATGGATCGTTCATACGTCTGGTTATAACACCAGATTTCAAAGAAACAAAGAGAGAACAATTGTTTTTTTAAGACGAATTAGCCGCCATGTTCCTGCTTGCGTTTTTTCAGCAGTTCCTCGTTATAGGCATTCATCACTTCACGCTCTTCAATACAGCCCACATACGCGCGTCCCTCATCCGGGTTCACCACAGCGATTTGATGATAAGGCACTTCTTCCAAAATTCCTTGGGCCACATCCAGCGTATCAGATATTTGAATCACGGGCGGTCGGGTATCGGCAATATCAGCAGCGATTACCAGATCATCCAGATTGCCCTCAAAGGCATCTTCTGGCAAATGCTCCCACGTGATCACCCCATAAAGACGTCGATCATGGGCAATGACATAAACAAGCCCGCCCGGTGCGCGCAGCAGTTTTTTGCGAATATGGGGCAAATGCGCATCAACGCTTACATAGGTTCCTTCTTGTTTGAGAATATCACTGACCTTTACTTGCTGTAACAGGAGGCCACTAACATTATTCATCAAATCAAGGCCACGGGCTTTAAGCTGTTCTAAGAAGAAAGATTGACGATCCATCTGGTCATTGACCAACGTCGCCATTACACAGCCACACATAACCGCAATGGTCAGGGAGTAATCCCCTGTCAGTTCAAACACAATCAGGGTTGTTGAAATCGGCGCGCCCAAAACGGCTGCGGCCATGGCCGCCATACCGATAAGGGAATAGGCACTCGCACCTGAGGAAAGATCAGGATAAAGCGAAGTTGCCATGGTCCCATAGGTGCCGCCCAACATGGCCCCAATAACAAGGGCCGGGCTAAACACACCACCGCCAAAGCCAAAGCCAAGCGAGATCACCGTTGCCAAAAATTTAAAGGCGAAAAGACCAAACAACAAAGCCAGCCCATATTGGCCTTTCAACGCATTGTCGGTCGCTTCATAACCCACACCTAACACTTCGGGAAACCAAAGGGCGATTAAGCCAACGCAAAAGCCCCCAAGTGCGGGCTTATACCATTGCGGCCCGGGGAGTTTCTCCGTCTGGCTTTGGGTTTTTAAAATTGCACGCACAAATAAAATGCCCACAAGCCCACTGGCAATGCCAAGCCCGACAAAGGCGGGAAATTCCAGATATGAGCCTAACTCATAAGCTTTAAGCTCAAAAGCCGTTACATTCCCCACCACCTGATGGGCCACCACCGTTCCCGATACACTGGCAATCACCACAGGTGCAAAGGCTTTTAAGGCATAATGCGATAAGATAACTTCTTGGGCAAAAAGCGCCCCGGCAATGGGCGCGTTAAAAGAGGCTGAAACAGCAGCCGCCACCCCACAACCCAAAAGCACACGGGTGTTAGAGCGCGACATTTGCAGTTTATCTGATGCCCATGAGGCAAAGGTCGCCCCCATATGAACCGCAGGGCCTTCACGCCCGACCGAGGCACCACAGGCAAGGGAAAAAGTACTGGCAAAAAGGGCGACAACACCTTCTTTTAAAGACATTTGCCCACCGCCAACTTCACAAGCCGCAATCACATCTGCGGGGCCTTTAGGTTTACCACCGGGCATAAAATAATACAGCAGCAACCCCACACCCAAACCGCCAACGGTTGGGATCATCACCACTTTCCATGCGGGTAAGGCGCGAATATATTCTGTAATCCAAGCTCCACTTATGCCCAAAAATAGCGATTGGAAAAAATCGATCTTTTCAACGAATAGAATAGCTAAGGAACCGACACAGCCCCCAATGACAACAGCCAATAAGGTCATGACAAGCTGATCGTTTTTCACCAGCTTGCGCATAAACAAAATAAAAGGACTTGGCCTGTTGCGACCTTGGCTCACCAAAACGCCTCCACTCATAGCAGTTTTCACAGGCTATCATGAAGCAGAAGAGTTAACGTAAAGTTTGCAGCAGCGTTTTTTTAAGCGACAGAATCTTTAAGATCGACTTGCGTGAGAACCTGATTATAACCATTGCGCATGGCCTCTTGTAAGGCGTGATCTGCACGCACCAACAACTGGCTGATCGGTTCACCATATTCAAAGGTTGCAACCCCTGCCGACATGGTAATTTTACCAAGGCGCTCGCCTGTCGCGCGGTTAATCACGTTTTTAGAACTCACCCGTTTACAGATATTTTCAGCCAGTTTCATGGCATTATCCAAACTGGTGCGTGGTAAAATCACACTAAACTCATCCCCACCGTAACGTGCAGCCGTATCTTGACCTTTAATACATTCAGCAATCGTTACCGCAACCAGCTTTAACACCTGATCGCCAACCTGATGTCCATGATGTTCGTTAAAGCGCGCAAAATGATCCACATCAATCATCATCAAAGCAAGCTCTTCCCCATTTGCCATGGCATTCATGGAAGATTTGCGCAATTCAAGGTCAAATAATTTGCGGTTTGCAATGCCAGTTAAGCCATCGGTCATGGCTTCACGGCGCATACGCTCCAGGTCTTCTTTAAGTTCATCAATTTCCTTGATGGAAGATTTTAGCTCGTCTTCTAATGCGGAATTATGCTCAAGCACATTGCCGATACGGCCATTAAGGCTATCCACAATTGCTGTCATATCATTTGCTTGATCGCCTTGAGCAAGCTTTTCCTGAAAATTACGCAAATCCGAATCCAACATGGCGTAATTATCTTCTGCCCCATCAAGGGCAGTCACAATACGCGCCAGCTCGCCTTCCATGCGTGCGGTGGTGTCATGCAGAATTGCGCTTTCCTGATCCAAGGTGAAGAATTTCTGGAAAATTTCAGAGTTACGCGTTTCGCTAAAGGCCTGCTGATTGTCCAACAAAATATCGAGCGTGCGTTTCAAATCAGGGTAAGTACCGCTGTAATAATGAAACCAAACCGTAAAATTATTCGGGTTTGCAGGAACACCGATATCACGCATCTTGGCAATCGCCTGATTGGCGTATTCAAGGGCCTGATCAATATTTTCAGTATATTCCACGCTTACTCTCCACTCGCAACCTTTCGGTACCTATACTTAAGTATAGATATTTAGGCCATGACTCCAAGCAAAAAACTGAAATTCTAGATATTAGAATTTATTATGCAGTTTCTGAATGGCCCGCGCGCAATAATCCGGAACGCCATTTTGCAAAGATTTTTCAACCCCTGTCTTAATCGCGTTGCGATGTTCAAGCGGAATTTCCGCTGTTTTGCGCCGCTCCATATCCACATGCAGTGCCATAACTTCATTACCTGCACATCTATCTTTGCCGTCTTTTACATACATTTCATGAGAGATGTGCAAGCGCTTGGTGTCATAACCTATCAATTTAGTTTTGACTACTAACAAATCGTCTTTTTTCACTTCACGCTCGTAAACCACATGCGATTCGGCAACAAAAAAGGTGTTATTTTCAGCCTCACGGTAAGCTTCTCCCATACCCAGTGCCTCAAGTGCACCATCTGTTGCATGATCAAAAACCAAAACGTAATAGGCCACATTCATATGGCCATTATAATCAATCCACTCGGGCTGAACGCTTTCTTCATGCAAGATAAATTCACACATTTTAATATACCCTCTCTACAGCCGTAAAAAGACGTGATAGGCTGTTGATATTTCTTATGGAAAACACCATACTTTTGTTTGCTGGTGAGAAGAAAGGGTTTAAAAAAGGCAATGCGAAAAAAGCTGAAAACACTCGCTTTGATCTCTGGCATTTTCTTGCTGCCTTTAACAGCCTGCAAGGAACCTGAAATTGAGCAAGCCAAGCTTCCTGTTAAAGAGGTTTTTCAGCCTGAAAAAGCCCAACAGCTTGCCATAAAGCGCATTGCCAGCATTGATGTAAACAGTGCGCCCATTGCGACAAATAGCGATTATCTGCGCATTATGGCCACACCGGACTTACAACCGAAATCACCTGATGCCTTTCTTTCTGGCCTGACCTCAGATAAAACCCAATCGGTCGTCCTGTTGGCCCATATCGGAAATGGCGAAGCCTTAAAACTTCCGCCCGTGCCGCTGTTTATTTTTGATAAGCAAGATGATAAATGGAAAAACATCTTTCAGGCCTCTGGTAACCTCACACCTTATTTTGTTGCCCAGCGCGCAGCCCTAACAGTAGATATCGAGATTGTTTTACTTAAAGATAAACTCACAGGTCTTTCAAAAGATGCCCATGAGCTTATCCAGTCTTATGCCAACAGCTTGCCGCTTTATTCCAAAGAACAGGCCCATCAGATCTCAACATTGGCAGACGCCTTTGCCCAGCGCATTGCCCTTGTGGAAGAAGCCTCTTTAAAAGAAGTTGCCCATTCCACCATTTCCTATCTGGAAAATTTCGCCACCGCCTTAAACTTCATCGCCCCGATGGGGGATATTGCCCTAAGCACTCTGTTATCCGTTGAAGGCAAAATCAGCGTTTTACCCCTGCATCACAACAAGCCGCCCCTTTATGATGAGCTTTTAAATTATAAAGTCAGCAACCTTAGCCCACGTGAAGCCTTAAGCGACCTTGAAAGCGTTTTCTGGAGTGTGCCTGTTGAGGCTCTGCGTTCAAGCTGTCGCGCCATTCAAGGGGCTTTACAAGAACGCCTTGGCCTTTCTCTTCGTGATAGCACGCTGGTTTTATGGCGCATGATGCAGGCCCATGCCCTTTTTGCCAAAGAGACCGATTACATCACCCAATGTAGTGGTATTGATAGTGCAGCGCGGCTTGAAGAAGCAGGGTTTAGCTTGCCCTCACCCAAACAAGGGCGCACGAGCCGCACAAAAACAAAAACCATGAACAAGGCACTCAGCAGCATAGCCAGCCTTGTTAAAAATCAAAAAGACAGCGGCTATACCCGCTTGGCTAAAATGATGACCGACAAGCTCGTGGTGCGCGATGAAGCCCGCTTGCTGTTTCCTGCCCAATCAGGCCAATTGATCAATGCAACAAACGATGTGGTCGCCCCAAGCCTTTCAAATACAGATGCTGCTGAATATCTCATGATGCTGCCCATAAAATCTTATGGCTGTTACAGCCGGGGCCGGGGTCAAAGCGGGGACCATCGCACCACCTTGGTTCAGCTGGAAAATGATCCCAACTTATGGCAGCTTGATTTTGCCTTTGATCAATCAGACAAAATTAACGCCATTCAGTTACGCAAGCCCTCTCAAGTAGATTTCTGTCGGGCCGTTGGCGGGCGCACCTCCTCCAACCGATGTGCTTTTTCAGGCAAATCTTTCCCCGGTCTTTCTTCAGATAGGTGCGGATAAAAACATGGTTTCTTCCCTCATCAAAATTCTTGTCGTTGACGGCGATCCATACGCACAGAATTTGCTTGCCGATCAATTGACAGATAAGAAACATCAACTGAGTTTTTTTGAAACAGGAAAAAAAGCGCTTAATGAGCTCAACACGCATCCCGAACGTTATGATGTGGTGATTATCGATTTTGATCTCTGTGAAGAAATGAGCGACCTGCAGTGTCTTCATGCCATTAAGGATGATGAGAAATTCATTCATCTGCCAGTGATCATTAAAACAGACAATCACAATATTACATTCATCAGTGATGCCCTGTCTGCGGGTGCATTTTACTTCCTTGAAAAATCAACCGACAAAAAAGTCGTTCAATCCCTTGTTCATTCAGCCAAAAAACATAAAGAGCAAAGTGAGCATAATGATTTCAAACACGCCCAAGCGCGCAAAGGGATCAAATTTGCAAAAAATGCCTCTTTTGCCATTCGCACCCTTGATGAGATGGAACAGCTCACCAGCCTGCTCTGTTGTGCTTATCCTGAGCCCGAGAGTGTCAATCTTGGTATTCATGAGCTTTTGACCAATGCGATTGAGCATGGCAATCTCGGTTTGGAATATCAGAAGAAAAGCCAGCTGGTGCTGGATAACGACTGGCAAAATGAAATATACCGTCGCCTGAACCTGCCTGAAAATATCAATAAATTTGTTGAGGTTGAACTCACCATTACCGACAAAGAAATTGAGCTTGTCATTACAGACCAAGGCAAGGGCTTTAGATCAGAAAGCTATATGGAAATTGACCCGTGTCGCATGTTTGATGCTCATGGTCGCGGCATTGCCATGGCCTTGCAAATCTCTTTTGACGAGGTCGAATATATTGGCTGTGGCAATCAGGTGCGCACGGTTGTAAAACTCTAATCCTTCAAAACGGGTAAATAAAAAAGGGGAACCAAATGGCTCCCCTTTTTTGTCTTATTTAGGATCATACCCCAAAACCGGGGAAAGCAATCTTTCAGCTTGTGCCAGATTGATGTCTTTGCGACGTGCGTAATCTTCAACCTGATCTTTTTCAACCCGACCCACACCAAAATATTTGGCTTCAGGATTGGCGAAATAGAACCCGCTGACCGCAGCCGTTGGCATCATGGCATAACCGTCTGTCAGCTCAATGCCCGCTTCTTTTTCAGCATCCAGAAGCTTAAACAATGTTTCTTTTTCTGAATGTTCAGGACAGGCCGGATACCCCGGTGCCGGACGAATGCCGCTATATTCTTCCTTAATCAAAGCTTCATTGGCTAAGCCCTCATCTGAAGCATAGCCCCAGAAATCTTTGCGCACACGCTCATGCATACGCTCAGCAAAGGCTTCAGCCAGACGATCAGCCAAAGCTTTTAACAAGATAGAGCGATAGTCATCATGGGCGGCCTCAAACTCAGCCAATTTGCTTTCAATGCCATGACCTGCTGTAACCGCAAAACCACCGATATAATCTTCCCCGCTTGGCGCGATATAATCAGCCAGACAGTTATCATAACGCCCCTCTGCTTTGGGGATTTGCTGGCGCACCATATGCAAACGTGCCAGATCCTCAGAACGTGCTTCATCCTTAAACAGGCGAATGCTGTCATCTTCTGTTGAATTCGCAGGCCAGAAACCAATAACACCCTTAGCTGTCAGCCATTTCTCAGAAATGATCTGCTTGAGCATATCTTGGGCATCTTTAAACAGATTGGTTGCGGTTTCGCCCACAACTTCATCTTCAAGGATTTTCGGATAATTACCAGCCAGCTCCCACGTGCGGAAGAACGGCGTCCAGTCAATACGTTCCACCAGATCATCCAGCGGATAATCCTCAAATGTTTTTGTGCCCAAGAAAGACGGTTTTACCGCCTTAAACGCATCCCAATCAATAGGCTGCTTGGCTTTGCGGGCATCATCAATGGAAATCTTGTTGCCCTTGTTTTGCTTTTTCGCCCGGGCTATGCGTGTTTGCTCATATTCAGCATCCAGATTAGCCACAAACGCGTCACGCTTTGTCTCAGACAACAGGTTCGAGCAAACCCCAACAGCACGCGAAGCATCCAGCACATGCACCGTTGGATGCCCATAACTTGGATCAATTTTCACAGCCGTATGGACTTTAGAGGTGGTCGCCCCGCCAACCAATAGCGGAATGTTCATATCCAGACGCTTCATCTCGCGCGCCACATTCACCATTTCTTCAAGCGATGGTGTGATCAGCCCAGAAAGACCGATAATATCCACATTGTGTTTTTTGGCTTCGTCCAAAATAGTTTGGGTTGGCACCATCACACCAAGGTCGATGACTTCAAAGTTGTTACATTGCAAGACAACGCCCACGATATTTTTACCGATATCATGTACATCACCCTTCACCGTCGCCATCAAAACCTTACCAGCAGATTCTGATCCGGCTTCTTTACCGTCTTCAATATATGGCATGAGGTAGGCCACAGCCTTTTTCATCACGCGGGCTGATTTCACCACTTGGGGCAAAAACATCTTACCTGCACCAAACAGATCACCCACCACGTTCATACCGTCCATCAAGGGACCTTCGATCACCTCAATCGGTTTATCAAACATCTGGCGGGCTTCTTCGGTATCTTCGGTGATGAATTGATCCATCCCTTTAACCAAAGCAAAAGATAAGCGTTCTGCCACAGGCTTTTCACGCCAAGACAGGTCCGTTGCCGCCGCTTTTGAGCCGCCCTTGCCTTTATATTCATCAGCAACTTCTAAGAGGCGGTCTGTGGCATCGTCGCGTTTGTTAAGAATAACATCTTCAACGCGCTCACGCAGATCAAGGGGAATTTCATCATAAACTTCCAGCTGAGCTGGGTTAACAATGCCCATATCCATACCCGCCTGAATGGCGTGATACAAAAAGACCGAATGCATGGCTTCGCGCACCGGATTGTTCCCGCGAAACGAAAAAGACACATTTGATAAGCCGCCAGAAATATGACAATGCGGGCATTGTTCACGAATGATGCGTGTGGCCTCAATGAAATCCACCGCATAATTGTTATGTTCTTCAATGCCCGTTGCAACGGCAAAGATGTTGGGATCAAAGATAATATCTTCAGGGGGAAAACCAACTTCATTGACCAAAACATCATAAGAGCGTTTACAAATCTCGACCTTGCGCTCTTTGGTATCGGCCTGCCCATCTTCATCAAAGGCCATAACCACAACAGCTGCGCCATAGCGTTTGATTTTCTTGGCATGATCAACGAACTGTTCTTTTCCCTCTTTCAAGGAAATGGAGTTCACAACGGCCTTACCCTGCACACATTGCAGGCCTGCTTCAATGACCGACCATTTAGAACTATCAATCATCACAGGAACACGTGCGATATCCGGTTCTGCCGCAATCAGATTTAAGAAACGCACCATGGCTTTCTCACTATCAAGCATGGCGTCATCCATGTTGATATCGATGATATTGGCACCGTTTTCGACCTGCTGCAAAGCCACACTGAGGGCTTCGTCATATTGTTCTTCAGCGATCAGTCGTTTAAATTTTGCCGAGCCCGCAACGTTTGTGCGTTCCCCGACATTGATAAATGTTGCTTGTTGAGTTGTCATTTTATTCTCTTAGGACGCAATGTTAAAAGGCTCAAGACCCGAAAGACGCATTTTCACGTCCAGCTCTGGTACAGCGCGTGGGGTAATGCCACTAACCGCCTCGGCAATGATCTTAATGTGCGCCGGGCTTGTGCCACAACAGCCCCCAACGATATTAATCAAGCCACTTTCAGCCCATTCTTTTAAGGCCTCACCCATCTGTTCGGGTGTTTCATCATAACCACCCATCTCGTTTGGCAAGCCCGCATTTGGATAGGTTGAGACACGCACTTCAGACACTTGAGACAAAGCTGCGATATGCGGGCGCATCAAATCAGCGCCTAACGCACAGTTCAACCCAACAGAAAATGGGTTTACATGGCGAACAGAATTCCAGAATGCTTCTGCCGTTTGCCCAGAAAGGGTACGCCCTGAGGCATCGGTCAAGGTGCCGGAAATCATAATCGGCACGCTCCAGCCCTGCTCATCAAACAGCTCTTCAATAGCAAACAGTGCCGCCTTGGCATTAAGCGTATCAAAGATGGTTTCAACGATCAGCAAATCAGCCCCGCCTTCAAGCAAGCCTTTGGCCGCAGATTTATAGGCAATGCGCAACTCATCAAAGGAAACGTTGCGATAGCCCGGATCATTCACATCAGGTGAGATGGAACATGTGCGGTTTGTCGGCCCCATGGCCCCTGCGACAAGACGGATGCGATCAGGTGTTTTAGCACTCATTTCATCGGCTGCCTCACGGGCAATGCGCGCACTTTCAACATTCATCTCATAAGCAAGCTCTTCCATGGCATAATCAGCTTGCGCAATGGTTGTGGATGAAAAGGTGTTGGTGCCCAAGATATCTGCACCAGCTTCTAAATATTCCGTATGGATTTCCTTGATGACTTGGGGCTTGGTGATGGAGAGAAGGTCATTATTGCCCTTCACATCTTGAGCCCACTCAGCACAACGCTCCCCACGATAATCAGCCTCTGTTAGGCCATAACGCTGGATCATTGTACCCATAGCGCCATCGAGGATCATAATGCGTTTCTTAGATTCACTTTCCAAGTAAGCCAAACGTTCTTCACGGGTTGTCATTATTTAGTTCCTTTCGGGCGAACACCAAGAACATGGCAGAAAGCATAAGTCAGGTCTGCACGGTTCAATGTATAGAAATGGAAGTCTTTCACGCCATTAGCGTGAAGCACGCGACAAAGCTCTGACGCCACGGTTGCAGCGACCAATTTGCGTGTTTCGGGTTCCTCATCCAAACCACTAAACAGGTCCGCCATCCACGCAGGGACATTGGTTGCACACATGTCTGACATTTTCAAAACCTGCTTGAAGTTGGTCACAGGCAAAATACCCGGAATGATCGGCACCGTCACACCTGCGGCAGCGGCCTTGTCGCGATAGCGCAAGAAGGTTTCAGCCTCAAAGAAATATTGTGTGATAACGCGGTTGGCACCAGCGTCCACTTTTCTCTTTAAGTAATCCAGATCAAACTGCTCACTTGGGGCTTCTGGGTGGTTTTCAGGATAGCCTGCCACGCTGATTTCAAAATCATGGCGTTTTTTAAGCCCTTCAACCAGATCAACCGCATAAGCATAACCATCTGGATGAGGCGTATAAGTTTTATCCCCTTCAGCCGGATCACCGCGCAAGGCCACGATATGACGGATGCCTTCTTCCCAGTAACGGTCCGCGATCTCATCAATCTCGGCCTTAGATGAACCCACACAAGTTAAATGAGCCGCTGCTGTCATGGAGGTTTCTTTTTGAATCCCTACAACCGTATTATGAGTGCGCTCACGCGTGGTACCGCCTGCCCCGTATGTGACAGATACGAATTGGGGACCAAGGGGCTCCAGACGTTTTAAAGAGGCCCAGAGCGTTTCTTCCATCTTTTCAGACTTTGGGGGAAAGAATTCAAATGATACATTCACATCATTTGGTAAAGGGGCTGCAACAGGCAGGCCGCTTAAAATGGCTTTTTGTTCTTCTTTAATCGTCACTTTCGTATTCTCCATCATCTGAAAAGCAGATGTATCTCATTTAATTGTTATCTTTTTTTTCGGCAATCCAGATGGTTACCGTTAATGGGTCGCCCGGTAATTGGCGAACCTGTGAAATATTTAAACCACTTTCCTCACATAAAAGGGAAAGCTCTGTTTCTGAAAAACCAAGACGACGGTGTTGGTATTGGCTTCGCAAATTCTCTTCTTCATGAGGGGCAAAATCAACAATGGCAAGCTTGCCACCGGGGCGCAAAACCCGCGCAGCCTCAATGATGGCGCGCAGCGGTTCATCAGCGTAATGAAGCACCTGATAAATTGTTACAAGGTCAAAGCTTTCGCCACTAAAGGGCACCTGATACATATCGCCTTGGCGCACCGCGCAATTATTAAAGCCGCCTTTTTCTAAATTGGCACGCGCAATGGAAAGCATCTCAGACGAGAGGTCAATTCCCCAGCCTTGTCTAATATGAGGGGAAAACACCTCCATAATGCGCCCTGTTGCCGTACCGATATCAAGAAAATCATAATCAGGTTGTGGTGAAAGCACATCCAGCAAAATCTTTTCAACTTCACCATCGCCGACATGAAGGGCGCGAATTTCTGCCCATTCCTGTGCGATCTCACCAAAATACTCTGTGGCTTTTTGCGCACGTTCGCGCTTGATTTCACCCAAACGTTCACGATCGCGCAAAATAATCTCATCATCTTGGGGAATCATTTCAACAAGCTTGCTGACAAAGGCATTTTCCTCCCCGTCTGGCGCCAAACGATGAAAGACCCAACTGCCTTCACGCAGTCTTTGTAAAAGACCGGCCTCACATAATAATTTTAGGTGACGTGAAACCCGTGGCTGGCTTTGACCTAAGATATGGACGAGTTCAGACACGGTCAGATCACCCTGTGCACACAAGGCCATCACACGCATTCTGGTTGGTTCTCCCAATGCTTTTAAGGCAGAAAGAATTCTATCCATTTAAAACTCGTCTCATCAAAAAACTATATTCAACATATAAAGATATCTTTATATCATTGCAATACAAAAAATCATCTGTTGCACAAAAGCCACACCCTACAGCCTTTGATGTTTTTTAAACCATTTCAAGTACTGGTATTTTGCGTTACGCTATGGTAGTTCAATGGTTGGATTTACGTATGAAAGACAGAATGTCTGTTGGGGTATGCGTGAACTCAATGATAAATACAATTTGATTAAAAATATTTAACTTATTGTTTTTATTAACAAAACGGACAGAAACAATAAAAATTCGGTGTAGAATGACAAAGCCCGTAAAGCAGAAGAGTTGGATAAAAAGACTTGGTGGAATCGTTGCTGTTGCTGTGATTCTCTCAGGGTGTGCAAGTCAACCACAAGCTGTTGATGAAGTGAATGACCCGTTAGAAGGCGTGAACCGTGCGGTTTATGGTTTCAACGAAGTTGTGGATACATGGTTCCTGCGCCCGGCAGCGACGCTTTATCGCTCGCTCTTGCCGCCACCTGTCCAAAATGGCATTCACAATATGCTGTCAAACCTCAGCACACCGATTATTCTGCTCAATGATATTTTGCAAGGTGAGCCTGATCGCGCGTTAAACACCGTATCGCGCTTTGCCATCAACACCACAGTTGGTGTGCTCGGCTTTAACGATCCTGCAAAAGACATGGGCTTTAAACAACATAGTGAAGATTTTGGTCAGACCCTTGCCGTTTGGGGCATTGGTGAAGGCCCTTATATTGTTCTTCCTATCTTTGGTCCTTCAAGCCCACGTGATGCAATCGGTCTGGTTGTCGATTATTTCACAGACCCGGTTAACATCTGGGCCAACAACACGGACCGTGATAATTTCCCAATGGGTCGCAGCCTTGTAAGTGCCGTTGATACACGCGCTTATTACTATGACGCCATTGAAGATATGAAAAAGAACTCGCTTGACCCGTATGTTGCCATGCGCAGCTTTTATATGCAGCGCCGCCAGGCTGAGATCATGAATAATGATCAGCCAAAGGTGAAAGCAGCACCAAGCCTGTCTTTCGATTTTGATGCCCCTTCACCGGGCGATGAAGAAATTACTGAAGCGCGTTAAGGACCAATAGAGCAATGATGACACGTCGTTTATTTGTAGCTGCGTTTTTGTCGGCCTTTATCTGCCTTGGCGCAACAACTGCCTCTGCTAAAGACTTTGCCAAAGAAGCTGAAGGCTTCATTCAAATCATGGCTGATAAAGCCATGAACAGCTTTCGCACCATTGACGATGAAGCGGCTTTGCAAAAAGAATTCCGCACCATCTTGAATGATGGCTTTGATGTCCGTGCCATTGGTAAATGGGTCTTGGGCCGTTACTGGCGCAAAGCAAAACCAGCTGAAAAAGAAGAATACCTCAAGCTGTTTGAAGATTTCATCATTGTTACCTATGCCAACCGTTTTAAAGACTATTCTGGTGATGACATCACTATGACAGTGGTTCAGTCGTTGGCAAAGAATGATCAAGATGCCATCGTGCGTTCACGCATTGACCGCCCAACGTCAAGCGAACCCATCTTTGTAGACTGGCGTGTGAAATCAGGCAAGGAAGGCAATATGAAAGTTGTTGATGTCCTGATTGCTGGTGTGAGCATGAGCCAGACACAACGTTCTGAGTTTTCCTCTGTTATTAAACGCAATGGCGGTAAGGTGAACGGCTTGATTGATGCGCTGAAAAATAAAACAGCGCAACTTGTTCAAAATGTTGATCAAGCTACAAACTAAAAATCTGCTGGACAATCATACGACATAAGCTCACCCGTCTCAGGGTGGTGAAAAGAGAGCGCCTGTGCATGTAAGCATAGGCGTTTTGCTTTATTAACGACCTCGTCAGACCCATAAAAGCGATCCCCCAAAATCGCATGTCCCATGCTCAGGCAATGAACCCTGAGCTGATGAGAGCGCCCTGTGATAGGGGTAAGTTCCAAACGTGTTGTTCCTTCTTGCAAACGCTCTAGAACCCGCCACTTAGTTAAGGCCTTTTTACCCAGTTCATGGTCCACCATCTGTAAAGGGCGGTTTGGCCAATCACACCTTAAAGGCAGGTCAATCTCACCTTCATCCGCCCCCACATGCCCGTCAACCAAACAGACATAAGTCTTTTGCGTCTGCTTTAACTCAAACTGTTTTGATAGGTTCTTATGGGCTTCTTTGTGCAGTGCAAAAACCATAAGGCCTGAAGTATCCATATCCAGACGATGGACCGTCATCACCGCATAGCCTAAAGACTTTAGCCGAGTCTCTAAACAGTCTTTATGTTCCTCCGCACGTCCCGGAACTGACAGCAATCCACTAGGTTTATTCACAATAACAAAGCAATCATCAATATATAGTATTTTAATATCATCCTGTGGCGGGCTGTATATGAAGGTCATTGGGCTTCCAGTTTAGGATTGTTTTAAGCTTGACAAGTCTAAACGTTATTAAAAAACCAAGCAATATCATTGCGTTAAACTGTGTCTTTTTTGCAACGCAACATAGCCTTGACTTCATATGTAGTTCTTCATATATCTAGGGCGCGCATAAGAAGCGCTAATGCCGTCCGACCCTTTTTGCGGCCACGATTGAATATATGGCCGCCGCCTTAATGAGAAGCAATCGACTGGGACTGATTGCCAGATTGTCGGACCTGTAATTGAAACAGATGTGGATAGATACATGCGTTCGGTTAAATCACTCATGCGCCCTGCATTGGGACGTATTCTGGCAATGTCGGTTGTAAGTCTCAGCCTCTTTTTTGGTGTGACGGGCTTCATCCCTTTTGAAGACTATCAAAAAGATACCTTGAAAGAACCTTCTGCAGCAGCCTTTGTGCGCCAGTATAATACCATCACCTCACATAACCTGATCGTGGACACAAGCGAGCTGCGTTGTCTCGCCCTCAATATATATTGGGAAGCACGCTCAGAGCCCCTTAATGGTAAACTGGCTGTTGCCGGTGTCACCATGAACCGTGTGGCCCATAAGAAATTCCCACACACCATTTGTGGTGTTGTCAAACATAGCAGAAGTGCCCGCCTGCACCGTTGCCAATTTTCTTGGTATTGTGATGGTAAGAAAGATATCCCGCGGGAGCTTACCGCTTGGCGTGATGCCCAACAAGTTGCACGCCTGTATCTTGTCGGTATCTATGATGACCCAACGGCGAATGCTTTGTGGTATCACGCAGACTATGTCAGCCCAAGCTGGGCAGGTAAAATGATGCGCACAGCCAAGATCGGTCGCCATATCTTTTATCGGGCACAAGTGCAGAAAACGGCAAAAGCCTACTCTTATTAAACGACTATAATAAGTATTCTCACTTAGTAAGTTGTACAAAGCGCTATAAATCTATCTTAATAAGGTAGAGCCTCAACCTTGACCCGATTATCATCAGACACCATACTCCTTATAGGTAAACAATCGTGAGGAAGTAACGTGCAAATGATGACAAATGATCTGAACCCACATGTCTTGCTAGAGATGTACGGGGCAGAGCTTGCGCAAGACTTCTTATTCGATCTGCTGGAAGGTGTTGAAGAAGAAACCTACAGAGCTCAGATTGAAAGAGCAGTAAGTGACTTGATGGACCTCATCGCAACTGATGAAAAACATCAATTTCTCGCTCCAAAAGAAACAGTCACGTCTACCCTTGATAAGCTCCCCCCTGTCTTTGATAAAGACTGTGTACAAGTTTGGCTCTTTGATGATGCCTTTATCAGTTTCAATAAACTGATCGGTCATTATCACGGCTATCGCAAAGTAAATGGCAAAACCTTCCGCCTACCAACAGAGGAAGTGCGTCATTACCGCGAATATATCAACAACCCGCTTAAATTGCTTGAAGGTTGATATAAAATCAAAACAAAAAAAGGCTTCTTCACTAGGGGCCTTTTTCTTTTTATATGACCCGTCCTGAAATAAGTTGACCGATTGGAGACTGATTATGGGACATCATGAGAATAAGCGGCTCAGACCTCGCCAGAGAGATTATCCCTGAAATTGAAAAGTCGTGAATTGGAGAAACCTTGACACCCTCAGTCAAGAGGCCCATAAAAATGGCTGACGCCTCGCACGTTTTTATGATTTTTTTCAGTCGTCATAGCTACAAATTCTTTATTTCTCCCTCGCATGAAACAAAGAATATGATTTCATCATCAAGGATGAAATTCACAACGGCCTCACAGCGAAAACCTTTTCAAGGTCCCTTAGAATACGGGATGACATCAAGAGTTACATATACTTTTAGAGCCTAAAAGCCCTTGCTTCGGAGGCTGCCCTCAAATTCGATGCGATACTTAATATAGAGTTTCCTATGACTTTAGTACGCGTTCGTTATCAAACCATTGAATTTGGCAAAACCGACATTCACATACGTACCTTACGTAATCGACAAGAGTTTCATGACCCAGGGGGCAAAGCTGAGAAATTGGGTGTTCCCTCCTCTACTTGGTCCTTGTTTGGTGTCGTATGGGCTTCTGGTGAATTCTTGGCCCATATGATGTCAGATTATGACATTCAGGGATTGCGGATTTTGGAAGTCGGCTGCGGAATTGGCATTGCCAGCCTTGTTCTTAATGAACGCACTGCAGAAATAACAGCGACAGATTACCACCCTGAAGCAGGCTCATATCTGGCAAAAAATGTAGAACTCAATAACGGGCGCGACATTCCTTTTGTTCAAACTGATTGGCTAGAACTAAAAGATGAACTTGGTAAATTCGACCTTATTATAGGAAGTGATCTACTGTATGAACCTGATCATGCTGAATTATTATCCGGCTTTATCAATCGTCATGCAGAGGAGCGCTGCAAAATCATCATTGTTGATCCAGCAAGAGGTCATTCCACAAACTTCAGCAAGAAAATGGCTGATTTGGGATTTAGCCATGAGTTAAACTCTACGCAAGCAATAAGCCATCTCACTCAACCCCTTCGCAATGCGAACAAAATTGATATTTTGAGTTACATGCGCTGATAAACCGAAGAATAGCCGTGATACTCAAAGTAAAAGGCGACCACATAAGGGCCGCCTTTTACGTTTTTAAGTTTAAACTGGCTATCAACTCAGTGAGAATTTCACCACTTGTTTGACTACTTGCGGGCCTGACGGCCCAGTGCAAAAAACTCATCGTTTGGACGCATGCTTGTCACGTTTGCCATACGATTAGAAAGACCGAAAAAGGCTGTAATTGCCGCCATATCCCAGACATCCTCTTCGGTGAAACCATGAGAGGTCAAAGTTGTCATATCCTCATCATTGACTTCATATGCCTCAACAGAAACCTTTATGGCAAAATCCAACATGGCTTTCTGTCTTGGCGTGATATCGGCTTTACGGTAGTTCACAGCAACCTGATCAGCAATCAATGGGTCTTTCGCACGTATGCGTAAAATAGCCCCATGAGCAACGACACAATATTGGCATTGATTGAGATTGCTGGTTGCAACAATGATCATTTCACGCTCGGCCTGCGTCAAGTTACCAGGCTTATCCATCAAGGCGTCATGATAAGCCATGAATGCACGAAATTCATCTGGACGGTGAGCCAGAACAAGGAAAACATTTGGGATAAAACCTGATTTTTCTTGGACCGCTAAAATACGCTCGCGGATATCATCTGGCATTTCGCTCAGTTCAGGAACAGGGAAACGACTAATAGGGTGTTCAGTTGACTGGTTCATGATAACCTCCGTGTGCTTTATCTATATTTGTATGACAAATTAATTGTTCGGGTACTAAACACTATCTCTTCTCCCTTGTCTATAATTTATTTTGAAAAATCACCGGCAGGCTATGGCGGGAATGAGCTATGAGAAGATTGGCTCGTAGGCTATTGCCCACTTTAAAATAATAAAACGACCACGTGGACCGCCATTTCCTTTTTTTTACGCACATCTTAGGGATTGTCTTTTTCGGTAATATACAGAATAATATTCTATCTTTTTGTATAAAAATAACCTTTGGAAAAAAGGACATGATATCTGCTTTATGCAAAGCGGATTTATCTAGGAGAAACTATTATGGAAATGCTGACTAAAATCAGAGGTAAACTCGTTCTTCTGCTATCTGCTTTTGGCTTAATACCATCAATCATCATTTTAATGGTGTATGTATCAAACGAACAATCCTTTAAGGATGCCTTTGGCCAAAGGGTAGAATCCGCAGCTATTTCCTTAAATAATACAATCGATCGAAATTTATTTGAACGTTATGGCGATGTCCAAGCCTTTGGATTAAATGTAGCGGCACATGATCCGACGAACTGGAAAACACCGTCTGAATATAATCCCCTCATCAATGCAATGAACAGTTACACAACAGGCTATGGCATCTATAAGCTCATGCTGTTGGTTGATAAAAAAGGTGACTTACTTGCTGTAAATACGCTTGATGCTCAGGGAAAAGAAATTGAAACATTTAGCCTCTATGACACCAACTTTTCAAATGAGCCATGGTTCAAGGATGTTATGGCAGGCAACTTCCTTGAAGGGCGAAATGGCTTAACAGGCACAGCCGTATATCAACCCACACAACAAAAAATTATTTCTGATATTTATGGCGATGATGGATATACTATTCCCTTTGCAACACGCGTCAAAGACAGTCAAGGCTCACTCGTTGGTGTTTGGGTGAACTTTGCTGATTTCGGGCTCGTTGAAGATATTTTTGCCTCCGCATATGAAGATTTCAAGAAGCAAAAAATGGCAAATACCGAATTAACTTTATTAGATCCTACAGGAAATATTATCGTTGATTATGACCCTGCGGCACAAGGATGGGCCACATATAAACGTAACTTCAAAGTGATTGGAAATCTAAACCTCGCAAAAGTCGGGGTTGCTGCGGCCAAGGAAGCCGTCTCAGGCAAAAGCGGTAATATGGTTTCAACACATGCACGCAAGAAAATCGATCAAGTTGCTGGTTTTGAAAAAAGTAAAGGTGCCTATGATTACCCGGGTATGGGCTGGTCCGTGCTTATTCGTGTACCTGTTGAAGAAGCCTATGCAACTGTAAACACAGTTCAAAATATTATGGTGTTAACCATTGGTGCTTCTGCCCTCATTATCATTGCTGCAGGTTGGTTTATGGGCGGGGCGGCATCTGCGCCTTTGCGTAGAATGGCTCGGTCCATGAATGCATTGGCACAAGGCAATCTTGAGGCTGAAATTCCTGCACAAGCCCGCACGGATGAGATCGGTGATATGGCACAGGCTGTTCAGGTCTTCAAAGATAGCGCCATCAAAACACGTGAAATGGAAGCTGAACAAGAAAAAGCCAAGGAACGTGCAGAAACTGAAAAGAAAGCCATGCTCAATCAAATGGCAGAGGACTTCGAACAAAGTGTTGGTGAAATTGCCAATAGCGTTGGTGAAGCAGCACAAATGATATCAGAAGCTTCAATGGGCATGGTGAATGTTGTGAAGGAGGCTAAAACGCAAACATCAAATGTTGCAACCGCATCAGAACAAGCAGCCGGTAGCGTTCAATCTGTAGCATCTGCTGCAACAGAACTTTCTTCTTCTATTAGTGAAATCAGCTCTCAAGTCGCCCATTCCAGCGGAATTGCAGATAATGCGGCACATCAAGCTGAGACAACCCAAGGCATGGTGAAAGCTCTTGTGGAAGAAGCGAACAAAATCGGGGAAGTTGTCTCCCTGATTTCTGACATTGCAGAACAAACAAACCTGCTTGCCCTTAACGCAACAATTGAAGCAGCGCGCGCAGGTGAGGCAGGCAAAGGGTTTGCAGTCGTCGCCTCCGAAGTTAAAAACCTTGCAAACCAAACAGGGCGCGCCACTGAAGAAATTTCTACTCAAATTGCCAATGTACAAAATTCGACTGATCAAGCAGCGCAGGCAATTCAACAAATTGGTGAAACGATCAAGGACATCAATGAAGTTTCCACAGCGGTTGCTGCAGGTGTTGAAGAACAAGGCAATGCGACAAATGAGATTGCAAATAGTGCCGAACAAGCTGCAGTTGGTACTAATGAAGTTTCAGAGAACATCACGGGTGTAAATAGCAGTGTGGAACATACAGAAACATCCGCAAATCAATTGCTGGAGACCTCACAAACACTCTCAATGCAATCTGATGAGCTGAAAACAGCTTTAACAGATTTCGTTTCTAAAATCAGAAGTAACTAGAGTCAGTATCGATTAATTAATGACTGTTCTAGCTTAAAAAGCGGACTTTAGTGATGAAAAAAGGCGATCTCAGGGGCCGCCTCTTTTTTCATTTTCTCACACCTTGCCGACTAGCGTGTCACCGACTTGCCTTTATCGCGCCTAAAGTGACACATAATATATAGCATGCTCCAAATGCCTGCTAGTCGCCGAGATTGACAATAAGTATATTTGAGTTTTTGTAACAACTTCTTTATCTTTTACTTTTCACCTATTCAGTTAAAGGAAGCTTCCAATGCAGAGAATATATGTTTTGATCTTTGCGTTCTTGATTGGGGTGATTGCCTTAAGTCATGAAGCGATTGCAAAATCAACAGGTGAAAACAACGTTCAAATACTGACGGGTGAATGGCCTCCTTATATCTCTCAAAACTTTAAAGGTCAGGGAATTATCCCTCGCATCATTCGAAAAGCATTTGCCTATTCTGGTTTGGAGGTCGAATTCAGATTCGTACCCTGGAAAACAATCCATCCAAATTTGATGAAAGGTGTTTTCGATGGAGGAGCTGTCTGGGGGGACTATCAAAGTTGGTTAGGTAAACTGCTCGCCAGTGATCCCATAATTTCCTCTGATTATGTGATTTTCCATTTAGATGCTCGAAAATATTTTAATTGGCGTGATTCTAAAAGTTTGCATGGCATGGTGATGGGGTATGAAAAAGGGGGGCAGCTTGCTCCTTACTTTCAGAAACTCGTAGACGAAAAACTCCTTAAAATTCGCTATATAGCAAATCCTGCTCATGCTTTTGAAATGTTACGAACTGGAAAGATCAATTTTTTGCCGTATAACAAAATAAGTGGTGAGGCCATCCTTAAAGAAAAGTATCCTAAGAACGACCATATGCTCACTTTCCATAAAGAGCCTTTTAGAATTTCTCTTTACCGGCTGATTTTCAGCAATAAGCCTGCACGTGCCCGTTTTCTCATGGAAAGACTGAACCAAGGTTTACAAATTATGCGACAAAATGGTGAATGGGATAAAATCCGCAAAGAAATCGGCACATAAAAAAAGCAGCCCGAAGACCGCCTTTTCAAATCCCTTTTCAGCCAAACCTTACTATCTCGTCAAAGGTTTAAACTTAATGCCCCATAGGTGAGTTTAACTTTCAAATATAGGAAGTCTGCATTTCGCCAATAGTAGTCATTCTAAATAAAAATCAAAATTAGAAGCGCTTAAAAATAACTGGTAAGTAGTACATACTAATGTACAGTAATTCCTATTAAATAGGGCAAGGCAGTACCTCAAGGAAGAAAGTATGTTTATTAAATATCTTTGGATCGTTGTATTTTCTATCTCCCTTGGTTTTGTCAGCAAAACGCATGCCTATGAATTTGGGAATGATCATTACCCTTTTGAGATTGAATTCAAACCTGCTTTTGACATTGGTGGCCAACCGGTTTTTTCCATGCTTCAAGATAGCGATGGATTTGTCTGGTTTGGTTCATTTTTTAGTGGAGCTGTTAGGTTTGATGGTAATAAAACAAAAAATTTGATCACAGGCAAAAATGGCATCTCGAGTAAATATGTCTCTCAATTATTCGAAGATAAGGCAGGCAATATATGGATAGGTACAAACGACGGTTTGAACCTATACGATAAGTCGACGAATAAAATAACCATCTTCAAACATGACCCAAATCAGCAAAATACAATTGTAAACAATAGCTTCAATAATTCTGCGCAAACAATTGCTGAAGATACAAATGGCAACATTTGGTTGGGAACTCAGGATGGTGTGAGTGTCTATAATGTTAAAAATAATAATTTTACAAATTTCAGACACAATCCAAAACTAGAAAACTCGTTGCCGGGAAACGATATTTTCTCACTTCATATAGATACAAATGAGAATGTGTGGGTCGCGGCTAAAGATGCTGGTTTAGCTAAGATCAACAGTAAAACACATCACATAACCCGTATCATACATAACCCCAAAGATTTAGCCTCTTTACCCTTTAATGACATCTATTCTATTGCTCAAACACAGGAAATACTATGGTTTGGCACGAAAGAAAATGGGCTGATTAAATTCAACACCACAACTGGTAAATATGAAACCATACAGTACACTTCTAAGAAAAACAGTCCGGTTCCACAGATGTGGATTTGGAAAATCGTACCCCTGAAATCGGGAAAACTGGCTTTAATTGATGCCACCCAAAATGTTGGTCTCGTCATTTTTGATCCAAATCATAATACATTTGAGACTTTTAAACAGAGTTATGGGTTGGCAACAAACACTATCCACGGCGTATTGGAAGATGCAACTGGAATACTATGGGTCGTACATAGTTCAGGTAAAGTTGATAAATTTGATCCTAACGCCAGAAAGTTCAAGCTTGTAAATATCGGGAAAAATGGTCTTTCAAGTGATTCAGTCATGCCCATTTATGAGGATAATAGAGGGGATGTTTGGATAGGCCATTTTGGTTCAGGCCTAGATCACATTGATAAAGAGACAGGTACATTTCGTAGCTTTAAACCTGACACAAGCCAGAAAACGAGCCTTCCTCACGGTTACCCATCCGGTATGTATCAGGATGGGAATAATTTCTATGTTTCCACGGCCGCAGGGATAACATTGTTTGACCGCGATAAAGGCGCAGTCATTCAACGCTTAACTGAAAACACATTCCTCTATGACTTTCAACAAGATGCCAATAACCCCGAGTTATTATGGGCTTCAGGTTGGATTCAAGGACTATGCAGTTTCAATAAAAAAACATATGAGAGCAAATGTACGCTTCATGACCCTGACGATCTAAATACCCCAGCAAATAATTCAGCATTACAGAATATAAGGGATACAAAAAAACCGAACCATATCTATCTTGCGACTTGGGGTGGTGGTATGGACCGCTTTGATACAGTCACAAAAACTTTTAAGCATTACCAACATAAATTGGACGACCCAAAATCAATTAGCTCGAATTCTGTATATGATGTGTTTATTGATCGCAATGACACATTCTGGGTAGCAACTCAATCAGGTTTAAATAAATTCAACCGAGAAAATGGAACTTTTGATCACATAAAAGGCCATTCAGGTTTTAATAATGCAATCATTCACAATATTTTGCAGGATGATAATGGGTATTTATGGATGGGGACCAGTATCGGGCTTGTGAAGTTTGACCCTGAAAAAGAAAATCTTGTTGATATTTTCACCAAGGAAGATGGTCTTCATTCTCATAACTTTTTCGCCACCTCAAAATTAAAAGATTCAAATGGTAAACTGTGGTTTGGTGGCTTTGGCGGACTTAATATAGTTGAGCCTAAGTCCATCACGAAAAACAAAGTATCGCCACGTGTCTTTTTGACATCTTTATCCAGTGGTGGAGCCCCTATAGAAACAAAAATGAGTTTAGAACGGTTGAATGAAATTCAGTTAAACTGGGATCGCAATATAATTGAATTTAGTTATGTAGCTTTGAATTTCACAAACTCTCAGCAGAACCAATATAAATATAAATTAGAAGGTTATGACAAAGATTGGTTTAATGCAGGTTCAATTCGTAATGGTCGATATGTGGCTTTGCCAGGTGGAACCTATGTTCTGCGAATTAAAGGGTCAAACAACGATGGTGTCTGGAGCCAGAAAGAGCAAGAAGTAGCATTAAAAATCATCGTTGCGACGCCCCCATGGATGCGATGGTGGGCCATAATAATTTACGTCGCTCTTTTGGCTGTATTACTTATAGCTATCTATCAAATTAAAATGCGTGCCACGCGTCAGTATCAAACTCGTTTAGAGAAGGATATTCAAGATCGAACGAAAATGCTTTCTGATGCTTATGGCACAATATCTGAGAGCATTGAATATGCTTCCAGCATCCAACGTTCCCTATTGCCCAAGGATATGTATTTAAAACAAGACTTAGACGACTATTTCGTAATCTGGGAGCCAAGGGATATCGTTGGTGGGGACCTTTACTGGTACAGGCGCTGTGAAGGCGGCTTTTTAATTATCTTAGCCGATTGTACCGGTCATGGTGTGCCTGGTGCATTTATGACAATGCTTACCACAGGTGGATTGGATCGTGGCTTGAGAACACACCCTGATGGTGATCCGGCTAAAATAATCAGTTCCATTAACCGAAGTATTCAACATTCTCTAAGCCAACATCAAGGTGAAGGGGAGTCTGACGATGGATTGGAACTCGGAGTTTGCCGTATCCACTATGGTTCAAATACTTTAACTTATGCTGGTGCCCGTTTCTCTTTATTGAAATTTAATGGAGATGATTGCACTGAGGTTAAAGGTGATAAAACGGGGATTGGTTACCGCCATGTTGATATCGACAGAAACTTTACACTACATGATGTTCCCATTTGTGAAGGTGATACATTTACAATGTTTAGCGATGGCATTACCGATCAAGTCGGTGGGGAAAGAAGAAGAGGGTTTGGTAAGAAAAGACTCAAACAGCTCCTGCTTTCTGTTCAGGACCAGCCAATGCAGAACCAACGAGATACAATACTTGAGGTGTTCTCAGATTTCCAAGGAGATGAAAAACGTCGTGACGACCTATCAGTTATCAGCTTTAAACTAAAATGAAACTCTGATGGCGACGAATGATAAACTAAAGCACCAAGCAGTTTGTAAGCAGGTTGTTCTAATGCCTGCTCAGCGGTCACTAACAGACCTTATCAATAAGAAAAAGGCGACCAAAGGGCCGCCTTTTTCATTCAGTTATCTTAAACTCACAAACTAGCGAGTAAGCGGTTTGAACTTAATGCGATGAGGTTGTTCAGCATCTGCGCCAAGGCGGCGTTTGCGATCAGCTTCATAGTCTTCGTAGTTACCTTCAAACCAGACCACTTCAGAATTACCTTCAAAGGCCAGAATGTGTGTTGCGATACGATCAAGGAACCAGCGATCGTGTGAGATCACCACGGCACAACCGGCAAAGTTTTCCAGCGCATCTTCAAGGGCACGCAATGTGTCCACATCCAGATCGTTTGTTGGCTCATCGAGCAGAAGCACATTGGCTTCTTCTTTCAACATTTTGGCAAGATGCACACGGTTGCGCTCACCACCGGAAAGTTGACCAACTTTTTTCTGTTGATCCCCACCTTTAAAGTTGAAGCGCGATACATACGCACGGCTTTGCAGCTCACCATTACCCAGTTGGATCATGTCATCCCCATCTGAGATTTCATCCCAAACGGTTTTATTATCATCCAGACTGTCACGGCTTTGGTCGATATAACCAAGCTTGACCGTCTCACCCACCGTGAAAGTCCCTGCATCCGGCGTTTCCTGACCTGTAATCATGCGGAACAAAGTCGTCTTACCTGCACCGTTTGGCCCGATAATCCCAACGATCCCACCAGCAGGCAGGCTAAATTCGAGGTTTTCATAAAGAAGCTTATCATCAAAGCCCTTGGCAACGCCTTCAGCCTTGATCACAACATTACCCAGACGCGGCCCTGGCGGGATTACGATTTGGGCGGAACCGATCTGTTCCTTCATGTCCTTATTGAGCAATTCTTCATATGAATTGATACGGGCTTTAGATTTTGCCTGACGCGCCTTTGGTGATTGCTTGATCCACTCCATCTCGTGGGCCAAAGTCTTTTGGCGGCTGGCTTCTTCTTTAGATTCCTGCTCCATACGTTTTTGCTTTTGCCCAAGCCACTGAGAGTAGTTGCCCTCATAAGGAATGGCACGACCGCGATCAAGCTCCAAAATCCAGCCTGCGACATTATCAAGGAAATAACGGTCGTGGGTTACCGCCACAACTGTACCTTCATATGTTTCAAGGAAACGTTCCAGCCATGCCACTGATTCCGCATCCAAATGGTTGGTCGGCTCATCAAGCAGCAACAGGTCTGGCTTTTCAAGCAAGAGCTTACACAAAGCAACCCGGCGTTTTTCACCACCAGAAAGTTTATCAACAGACCAGTCCCCCGGTGGGCAACGCAGTGCATCCATGGCGATCTCGATTGTGCGTTCGATCTCCCAACCGTTGGACGCATCGATTTTTTCCTGCAACTCGCCTTGTTCAGCCAGCAGATTATTCATTTCATCATCGTCCATGGGTTCCATGAACTTATTTGAAATTTCATTAAAACGATCCAGATCACGCTTGGTATCGCCCAAAGCTTCCATCACGTTTTCAGCAACTGTTTTGCTTTCATCAAGCTGGGGTTCCTGTGGCAGATAGCCCACTTTGGCGCCTTCTGCAGCCCAAGCTTCCCCGTTATATTCCGTATCAAGGCCAGCCATGATTTTCATCAAGGTCGATTTACCCGTCCCGTTGTGACCTAACACACCGATTTTTGCGCCCGGCAAGAAGGAGAGGAAAACATTCTCTACAACTTTTTTGCCGCCCGGATAGACCTTGGACAGGTCTTTCATGACATATACGTATTGATAAGAAGCCATCGTGCTTATATATCCATATTTAGAATGAAAAGAGATTTGCATGTGTTTTAGCAGGACTACATCGCTATGTCATGTCCATAAAAACATGTTATGATGTAAAAATAAGGATTATAAAAAATCCAAAGAATAATTTCGGGAGGCAAAAACCAATATGACCAAATCGGTCCTTATCGTCGACGACGAACCTAATATCGTTTTATCACTTGAGTTTCTTATGACCCAAGCGGGTTATAATGTGCGCATCGCGCGCGATGGCAACGAAGCTTTAGAATCCGTCGTTGAAAAAACACCTGATTTGATCCTTCTTGACCTGATGATCCCGGGGCGCGATGGCTATGATGTCTGCCAGACGCTGCGCCGATCCGATGAATGGGCTGCCATTCCGATCATCATGTTAACGGCCAAGGGCCGTGAAGTTGAAAAGGAAAAAGGCCTTGCACTGGGGGCCAATGAATATGTCACAAAACCATTTTCAACAAGTGAACTGACCAAACGCGTAAAAGAGCTTTTGGGCGACGATTAATGTCTGCATTAAGGGGTTGAATGCTCAAACGTATTTCAAAACTGAGTTTACGCGTACGCACACTCTTGTTTTTTGCCCTTTTGGCAATATGCATCACTATTGTGATGTTCCTCACCTTCTATTTTGCCTATGGTCATATCCAAACCCATAATGATCCGGCGACCACCCTTTTTCTTTTTGGTATTGGGGCCAGTCTGGGCAGTCTTTTCTGCATCATTGCCATTGGCCTGCTTTTTGATATGAATGTGGCAAGCCCTATTCAAGGGCTCATTCGCGATATTCAAACCATCCTGCACAGCAACCGTGACCATAGTATTGAGGTTTCCACAGGGCGCTACCTTGACCACCTGCCTGAGACCGTGCGCGACCTTGCGCGCCAATATCGCAAGCAACGCGTTGAAGTGGATAAAGCCATTGCCAGCGCCACAGCCAAAACATCTGAGCAGAAAAAAACCCTTGAGACCGTGCTTAAAGACCTGTTTGAAGGGGTGATCATTTGTAACCTGAATAATCAGGTTCTGCTTTATAACCAGCGCGCACTTTCGCTTTTACATGTGAGTGGGGATATTGGTCTGGGGCGCTCGCTCTTTAGCGTGATTGATCGCCCGCCTCTCATGCATTCCCTTCGCCGTTTGCGCAACCGCTTGGCTGAAAACCGCCATATCAACCACCCTGAAGGCTTAAGCACCTCCTTTGTTTGTGCCACTTGTGATGGGCGCTATACCTTAGAAGCGCATATGACCCTCATTCTGGATCAGGATGAAAATATCCCCACCAGCTATGTGCTGACCTTTGAAGATGTCACCGAAGAGCTCACCGCCCTTGGTAAACGTGACCATTTGTTGCGCGAAACAACCGAGGGCCTGCGCCAACCTATTGCCAACCTGCGCGCGGCGGCTGAAATGCTTTATAATTCAGATGATATGAGCAAAGAAATGTCCATGCGCTTTCAGGATGTTCTCTTAAACGAAAGCCAGAAACTTTCCCAAACCCTTGATGGGCTGGCACAAGAATATCACGGGCTGGCAACCACCCATTGGCCCATGGCAGATATTTATTCAGCCAATCTGTTAAGCCTTGTTTCCTTGCGCTTATCAGATGAAAAAAACATCAACGCCATGATGACGGGCATCCCCTGCTGGCTTCATGGGGACAGTCATTCCCTGCTTCTTGCCATGGACCAGATTGTCCATAATATCCATCAAGCAACCGGGGCTGAGAATTTTGATTTGCAAACTGTCAATCGGGACAATCGGGTACATATTGATATCATCTGGGAAGGCGCCCCGCTTTCATCTTCTGAAATTGACAGCTGGCTGGATATAAATTTAAAAGAATCCATCGGCGGTATGAGCCTGCGCGATATTTTAGAGCATCACCGCTGTGAAATGTGGAGCGAGAATACGGATGAGCATCATGCACGCCTGCGCCTGCCCATGCTCTCAGCCCATCGCCCCATTGCCGATCGCACCAGTGAGGATTTACCCGCACGCCCTGAGTTTTATGATTTTGGCCTATTAAACAAAACATCCCCCCTTTCTTCAGAATTGGGCAACCGACCGTTAAGTGAGCTGTCTTTTGTTATTTTTGATACAGAAACAACCGGACTTAAACCCTCAGAAGGTGACGAGATCATCGCCATTGCCGGTGTGCGTATTTTAAACGGGCGTATCTTAACTGGGGAATCCTTTGCCCGTATGGTCAACCCCAATCGTAAAATCCCCAAAAGCTCGATTAAGTTTCACGGCATCACCGATGAAATGGTCAAAGACAAGCCCCCTGCGCAAATTGTCCTGCCCCAGTTTCAGGAATTTGTCGATGATGCAGTGCTGGTTGCCCATAACGCTGCTTTTGATATGAAGTTCCTTGAGCTAAAAAAAGATGACTGCGGCCTTTCTTTTGATCACCCTGTTCTAGATACATTACTTCTATCTGTGATTTTGCATGATCATACGGATCAACACAGTCTTGATGATATTGCTAAACGCTTTGGAATTGAGATTGAAGGGCGCCACACAGCCATTGGCGATGCCTTGGTCACGGCAGGTATCTTCCTAAGAATGGTTCCCATGTTAAAGGCCCGCGGCATTGAAACCTTGAATGATGCAATTGAAGCGAGTAAAAAGATCGTCGAAGTGCGTGCGCAGCAGGCAGAGTTCTAAAAGGTTTCTTCGTGAATATCATCAGAAAACCATATCCTATCCCCGGCACCCCTAAAGAAGGTGTCTGTGTGGTTGCCGTTGGTGATATTCATGGGCGCTACGACCTATTACAAAAAGCTATTCCTTGCATAAAAAAAGCACTCCCCCCTGAGGCGAAGCAAACCGACTTGGTCTTATTAGGTGATATTCTGGATCGTGGTGATGCGGCAATTGAAGTGATTGATTACATCAGAGAAGGCATTGAGGATTGGAACATCATCCCGCTTTTGGGCAATCATGAACAGCTTCTTTTGCGTGTTCTAGATGCCAATGATGCCGCCTATCGCCCCACATGGCGCATGTGGCGGGGAAACGGTGGGATCTCTACCCTTGAAAACCTACAAATCAATATCCCTTCCATTGCAGAAACAGATACGAAAACCCATAAAAAAGCCCTGATCAAGGCCTTGGGACAAGAGCGGCTTGATTATATCAATGGCTTTCGCTCACACTATCGCAATGGTTCTATCCTGTGCGTACATGGCGGGATTGATCCTAATAAAACACTAGAAGAAAATTTCACCGCCCCGCGCCTGTCCCAACATCCAAATCACTGGGCATGGATTAGAGATGACTTTTTAGACCATCAAGGCCCTTATGAAGACGGCGTCTTTGTAGTGCATGGTCACACGGTTCTACCCGGCCCTCGACTAGAACCCCATCGCATTGGGCTGGATACCGGGGCGTGCCTTTATGGTGTTTTAAGTGGGGCTATTTTTTATAATCATCAAATGACTATCTTCCAAGTCACTGCTGATTGATGTATGAAGAAGTCTCTTAAACGAAACTGGAGTTCATGATCAGATGAGATATCTTGCATGGGTCATTATGGCCGCTGTTTTTCTTGTAACATTCCTGCTTACACAAGATTTGATCATGTCTTTTGCGGCTGAACTGGTCGCCGTCTTTGTCATGATGCTTTTTGGCAAACAGTTTTTCTTTGGCGATACGACAAACGCTGATCAAGCTGAAAAGAAAGAATAAACTTAAGCCCGCGGGTGGGATTTTTTATATTCTGCGTTGAGCTTTTCAGCATCAACCGCTGTATAGCGCTGTGTTGTTGAAAGCGAGGCGTGACCAAGCAGTTCTTGGATTGTGCGCAAATCCCCGCCACCTGCAAGAAGATGCGTTGCAAAACTATGGCGCAACGCATGGGGTGTTGCATCATCAGCCAAATTTAAAAGCGGGCGCAATTTCCTGATTTGGCGTTGGATCACACCGGGGTCAAGCGGCTTGCCCCGCGCGCCCACAAACAAGGCATCGCGTTGTTTTAACTCAAACGGGCAGGCCTCACGATAGGCTTTAATGGCTTCAATCACCAAAGGCAAGACAGGCACCATCCGTTCTTTTTTACCCTTCCCTTTAACACGCATCACATCCGTGTTTGGGGCATCTTTTTGCTTAAGGCTCAAGGCCTCGCCAATGCGCAAACCACAGCCATAAAGCAGGGTTAAAACGGCCGCATCCCTTTTTGCCACCCAAGAAAGCCCCCGACTTTCATGCCAATCGCCATCACTTAAGGCCTCAATGGCATCAAGAGAAACAACGGCTTCTTGCTGGCTGAGTGCCTTGGGCACGGCTTGTTTTTGTTTTGGTGTGCGCACCGCAACCAAAGCGGGATTCTCTAAAATATTTTGGCGATCTAGAAATTTAAAGAAATTGCGCAGGGTCGACATCTGGCGATTGATGGAGCTGCGCGCAATGCCTGCGTCTGTACGGTCGGCTAAAAAGCCACGAAAATCGGCTGCCGTAAAACTTCTCAGGTCATCCACACCGGCTGGATAACCAAGCAATTGCTGGGCAAAGATAAAAAAGGCAGATAGGTCTCTTAAGTAAGCATCTAAAGTATGTTTGGAGGCGCGACGTTCTGTTTCTAACCAGCGCCGCCATGTGATAATGGCTTCTTTTAAAGCAGGCTCACATTCAAAATTGATACGATCAAGGGCTTCTTTGCTGGTCGCCAAATCAGTCGTCCATTTCGCTCGCTGCAAGCCACTTTTCAACCAGAATTTCAGCCACCCGGGCCATAAAGGTGATCAGGTCCGTGCCTTGGTGTGGATTAAAGGTGTTTTCATCACGCGCCCCTAAAATCAACAGGCCCGCAGGCATTGTTTCACTGGGGTAAAGCCGCGCGATTGCAACCGAGCGCACCAGATCGCGCGCCGCGCCAAACAGGTGATCCCCTGTTTCAACACAACCAATCAGGCTGACATCATCATCGCCTAAGCGTTTTTGCACTTCGCCTGTGGGTAATAAAACGGGCATACCTTCTGCCGACATATCAATGGTTTCCACCGCCCCTTCCAGGGCAACAGCCGCCATATCAATATCAAGTAAGATCGGTACTTCATCTTGAACAATACCGATAAACTCATCAAGCGTGCGCGCTTCCATCATGGCAAGCACGGCTTCGTGGGTTGCGATTTGAACAGACATATTAGAGCGGGAATTATCCACCAGCATGTCTTGTCTTGCGCGCAGGCGTTTTAGGGCTTCATGTTGTAGGTCAACAATTTGCTCCCCGCTATAGCGCGCAGGCAGTTCAAGCACTTCCAGCAAGGCTGTATTTTGCACAAAAAAATCAGGATTTTTCTGTAAGTAATCCACCACGTCCTGATTGCTCAGCGCGTTTTCATCGGCAGAATCCTGTTTCTTCGAACTCATGCTTGAACCTTTCCCACTTTATCGTCTTTTAAACAGTCTAACAGATTACAGGATGCTTTGACCAGTTTTTGCCCAATCAGCTTCAAACGCTGCCAAGCCTTTATCTGTCAAAGGATGATTAAACAACTGCCACAGCGCCTTGGCTGGAACCGTTGAGACATCCGCACCAGCTTGGGCAGCTTGTACCACATGCAACGGCCCACGAATGGAAGCTGCCAGAACCTCTGTTTGCAGGTCTGGATAATTGGCATAGATTTCTACGATATCTTCAATCAAGGACATGCCATCTTGGGCAATATCATCAAGACGCCCAATAAAGGGAGAGACAAAAGCGGCCCCCGCTTTGGCTGCAAGCAAGGCTTGAGCGGCAGAGAAAACCAAAGTCACATTCACCTGACAGCCATCATCAGAAAGATGCTTACAGGTTTTAATGCCGTCGCGCGTCATGGGCACTTTAATGGCAACATTATCTGCAATATTGCGCAAGACAGCGGCTTCTTTCATCATGGTTTCAAAATCAGGTGCGGTCACTTCTGCACTGACAGGTCCCTCAACAATGTCACAAATCTCAGCAACCACATCAAGAAACGGGCGACCGGATTTTGCAATTAAAGACGGGTTGGTTGTGACACCATCCAACAGACCAACGTCTTCCAGCTCTTTAATCTCTGTCACATCGGCGGTATCAACAAAAAACTTCATAAAAGAAACTCCAATTTATATTCTCGTCATCGTCACACATTATTTAATGCACAAACATGAAGGTGAACTTTTAAACCAATTTGGTAAAGACTTTATGACGAAACTACCTCATAAAATCAATTTTTGTCCCAATCCAGAGGCATAAAATCTCTTAAATTGATTTCACATCCCGAGCCCCTTAAGATGCGTCAGTGACCTTATCGTTTCCCTAAAATAAGAAAATCAGACTTTGTCCCTTTTTGCCGATCAAGAAAGACGCGTCAGTGTCCTGCTTCCCCTCCCGTTAAGTGGGGCATATGATTATGCCGTTCCCCCGGGAATGGAGTTATGTGAAGGTGACTTTGTAACCGTCCCGCTTGGTCCGCGCGAAAGAACAGGCGTTGTCTGGGAGCTTGAGCCCACCAATCAAGATGTGCCATTTGAAAAGCTCAAAAACGTCATTGAAAAGCTGGAACAACCGCCCATTCCTGAAGCTTCGCGCAAATTAGTGGATTGGGTTGCGCGCTATACCCTTCAACCCAGCGGCTCCATTTTAAAAATGGTCATGTCCGTGCCCGGTGCCTTAAGCGATCCAGCCCCAAAGCCGGCTTATATAAAAGCAAGCCACCAGCCTGAAGGCTTAAAACTGACCAAAGCGCGCGAACGCGTATTGGCCTTTATGGAAAATATGCCACCCATGGCCCCAAGCGACATTGCGCGCGAGGCAGGATGCGGCACCTCTGTTTTAAAAGGCCTTGCAGACCTCGGCGCCCTTGAAACCGTGCATATGACGGACCCCAGCCCGTTTCAAGAACCGGACTGGCAACGCGATGGCTATGAGCTTGCCAATCAACAACGTGTTGCGGCTGATGACCTTGTTGAAAAAACCGCACATGCGGGCACAGAGGATGGTTTTAGCGTTACATTACTGGATGGCGTCCCCGGTTCGGGTAAAACCGAAGTTTATTTTGAAGCTGTTGCCAAAGCCTTAGAACATGGCAAACAGACCCTTGTGCTCTTGCCGGAAATTGCCCTGTCTTCGCAATGGTTGACGCGTTTTAAAAAGCGCTTTGGCGTGGAACCTGCGGTCTGGCATTCCGATATCGGGCAATCCATGCGCAAAAAAACATGGCGCGCCATTGTGCGTGGGCAGGCCAAAGTCATTGTCGGGGCGCGTTCTGCCCTATTTTTACCCTATAAAGACCTCGCCCTTATTATTGTGGATGAGGAACATGATGCTTCTTTTAAACAAGAAGAAGGCGTCATCTATAATGGGCGCGATATGGCCGTGGTGCGTGCCCAGATGGGCAAATGCCCGGTTGTGCTGGCTTCTGCCACACCATCGCTAGAAACAGCGGTTAACAGTTGGGAAGGGCGCTATAACAATCTCCATATGCCCAGCCGCCATGCTGATGTGCCGTTACCTGATGTCATCACCATTGATCTGCGCCTTGATAAGCCAGAGCGCCAGAAATGGTTATCGCCCAGCCTGATTGAAGCCATTAAAGAAACCGTTGCCCGCGGTGAGCAGGTCATGCTCTATCTCAACCGCAGGGGCTATGCCCCCCTTACCTTATGTCGCTCTTGTGGTCATCGCCTGCAATGTCCCAATTGCACGAGCTGGCTGGTGGAACATCGCAAAGCCCAGAAATTACAATGTCACCATTGTGGCTATTTCACCCGCCCGCCGCGCACCTGTCCCAGTTGCGAATCTGAAGATAATTTTGCCGCCTGTGGCCCCGGTGTGGAACGTCTAGCAGAAGAAGTTGCCGAAACTTTCCCAGATTTAAGGGCCATTGTTGCAGCCAGTGATACAGTGACGTCACCCACACAAGCCGCTGAGCTGGTGCGCAAGATTGAAGATCAGGAAGTAGACCTCTTAATAGGGACGCAAATGGTCGCCAAGGGCTATCACTTCCCCATGCTGACCCTTGTGGGTGTGGTTGATGCGGATTTGGGCCTTTCTGGTGGAGACTTGCGTGCAAGTGAGCGCACCTATCAATTGCTCTATCAGGTGGCGGGGCGCGCCGGGCGGGCTGATCGACCCGGTACCGTCATGCTCCAAACCTTCATGCCGGACCATCCGGTGATGAAAGCTTTGAAATCCGGCCTGCGTGATCGTTTTTTAGAATGTGAAGCCGATGCGCGCAAAAGTGCTGGCATGCCGCCCTTTGGTCGCCTTGCTGCCCTTATTGTTTCAGGTGAAGATGAAGTTCTCGTTGATGATACCGCCAATGCACTGGGGCGAAATGCCCCCCACGGGCAAGGTATCTTGGCCCTTGGCCCCGCCCCTGCCCCGCTTGCCATGATCCGCGGGCGCCATCGCAGGCGGCTTCTTTTAAAGACAGATAAGAAAATGCCGATCCAGTCCATTTTAAAGGACTGGCTGGAACGAACTTCTGTTTCACGAACGGTAAAAATACAGATTGATATCGACCCCTATAGTTTTTTGTAAGAATCTTTCACTCAGAATCTTTTAACAAAGCCCCGATTCCCTCCCTATTAATCCGTAAAACCTGTGTTTTCTGGTATGACCAGAGGGCTAAAACCTCCTTATTTTCCTATGGTTTCGGTTAATTTGGGCACGGGCGAGATGCCTGCTTGCATCTTGGTATCAGCGTGTGTTATGACACCGCTACTCTTTTGCTAAGTCTTTGGGCTTAATCAAAAGAGCGAATTGTCGTTTGGGGACGTGCAGTCGCATGTCCCTTCGGGTGGACCAAATGTCGAGGGCTGTCCCAGGTGGCTTCTAAAGCACAAGGTGCAAGCGGACTTGCCGGTCGTTACGCTCAGGCTCTTTTTGAGCTCGCAGTTAGTAATGATGCGGTTGAACAAGTGGCTCAGGATCTTTCTGACCTGTCAGCAATGCTGGCTGATTCAGAAGATCTATCCAAGCTTGTTCTCAGTCCAGTGATCGCACGAGAAGAACAAGGCCGCGCCATGACTGCTGTCATGGACAAGGCACAATTATCAGATCTCACGAAACGATTTATCGGAGTGGTGGCACAAAACCGTCGTCTCTTTGAACTTGAAGGCATGATTAATGGCTTTGAGGCGTTTCTTGCTGAGCATAAAGGTGAAGTTTCTGCTGAAGTAACTTCTTCTAAAAAGCTTACGCAAAAACAAGTTGATTCGTTGACTGCTTCGTTAAAAGAAGCAATTGGCAGTGATGTCGCTGTTGAACAGAAGGTGGACTCTGCACTACTTGGCGGTTTAGTCGTCAAGGTTGGTTCGCGCATGGTTGATTCATCCTTGCGCACCAAGTTGCAACATCTTCAACTCGCCATGAAAGGGGTTGGGTGATGGAAATCCGCGCCGCGGAAATTTCTGCGATCCTAAAAGATCAGATCGCTAATTTCGGGACTGAAGCTGATGTAGCTGAAGTCGGTCAAGTATTGTCTGTGGGTGATGGTATCGCTCGCGTACATGGTTTAGATAACGTTCAAGCTGGGGAAATGGTTGAATTTCCTGGTGGCTTGAAAGGCATGGCCTTGAACCTCGAAACCGACAACGTCGGTATCGTGATTTTTGGTGATGACCGTGCTATTAAGGAAGGCGATACAGTAAAACGTACTGGCGCCATCGTTGAAGTACCGGTTGGTAAAGGCCTTTTGGGACGTGTTGTTGACGGTTTGGGTAACCCAATCGACGGCAAAGGTCCTCTTAAAGACGTTAAAAACCAATTGATGGAAGTAAAAGCGCCGGGCATTATCCCGCGTAAGTCTGTACACGAGCCTGTACAAACTGGTTTAAAAGCTGTTGACAGCTTGATCCCAGTTGGTCGTGGCCAACGTGAATTGGTCATTGGTGACCGTCAGACTGGTAAAACTGCCATCATCTTGGACACCATTTTGAACCAGAAGAACGTTAACGATAACGCTAAAGACGAAAGCGAAAAGCTTTACTGTGTCTACGTAGCTGTTGGTCAAAAACGTTCTACAGTTGCACAGCTGGTTAAAGTTCTCGAAGAGAACAACGCTTTGGAATATTCCATCGTTGTTGCTGCGACAGCTTCTGAACCTGCTCCGTTGCAGTTCTTGGCTCCTTACTGTGGCGCTGCCATGGGTGAGTACTTCCGTGACAATGGTATGCACGCTTTGATCGGTTATGATGACCTTTCTAAACAGGCTGTTGCTTATCGTCAGATGTCTCTGCTACTTCGTCGTCCACCAGGACGTGAAGCTTACCCAGGTGACGTATTCTATCTTCACTCTCGCTTGCTTGAGCGCGCTTGTAAAATGTCTGACGACATGGGCGCCGGTTCTTTGACAGCTTTGCCTGTTATTGAAACTCAAGGTGGTGACGTATCTGCGTTTATTCCGACAAACGTGATTTCCATTACAGATGGTCAGATCTTCCTTGAGACTGAACTGTTCTATAAAGGTATCCGTCCTGCGGTAAACGTTGGTCTGTCTGTATCTCGTGTAGGTTCATCTGCACAGATTAAAGCCATGAAACAGGTTGCGGGTTCCGTTAAGCTTGAATTGGCTCAGTATCGTGAAATGGCTGCATTTGCCCAGTTCGCATCTGACCTTGACGCATCTACACAGCAATTGCTGGCTCGTGGTGAGCGTTTGACTGAACTGCTTAAGCAGCCTCAGTTCTCTCCGCTTCCGGTTGAAGAGCAAGTTGTCTCTATCTATTCTGGTGTGAACGGTTTCCTCGACGGCATTCCTGCTGGCGACGTCAACCGCTTCGAAGCAGCTATGTTGGATGACATTCGCGCTAACGGTTCTGAGATCCTCAAAACTATTCGTGATGAAAAGAAACTTAGCGATGAAACCGAAGCAAAACTTAAGAAGTTCCTAGAGGACTTCACTAAGTCATTCGCTTAATTGTTTTCGTCGTTGAAGAAGAGGAATTAGGCATATGCCAAACCTCAAGGATCTAAAAATCAGGATCGACAGTGTCAAATCGACACAGAAGATCACTTCGGCCATGAAAATGGTGGCGGCTGCGAAACTTCGTAAGGCACAAATGTCTGCGGAGTCCGCCCGCCCCTATGCTGAGCGTATGGAAGCAATGGTCGGGGCTCTTGCTAAGAGCTTCGACGGTGTTGAAGGCGCTCCGGAACTACTGGCAGGTAATGGTAAAGATGAAAAGCACCTTATCGTGCTTGTTGCATCTGACCGTGGCCTGTGTGGTGGTTTCAATGCAGGAATTGGTCGTTTTACTCGGAATAAAATTGCTGAGCTGCAAGATGCTGGCAAATCCGTAAAAGTCTTGTGTATTGGTCGTAAAGGTCGAGATCAAGTCCGCCGTCAATTTGGGGATGTTATCCTTGATACGATGGAAGACGTGACCAAGAACGGCGCGATCTATTCAGACGCTGATGATATCGCTCTTCGTATTCGTACGATGTATGAAGAAGGTGAAATCGACGTTTGTACGGTTGTATATAACAAGTTTATATCTGCCATTACACAAGAAGTAACGCCGTTACAGGTTATTCCTTTTGCAGTTGAAGAAACTGAAACTGCCGAGGAAGAAAACCAAGATGATGAACTGAAAGCTTTGTACGAGTACGAGCCTTCAGAAGAAGACATCCTGGAAGACTTGTTGCCGCGAAACCTTTCCGTTCAGATCTTCCGTTCCATGTTGGAAAGCTATGCTTCCGAACAAGGATCACGTATGGCTGCCATGGACAACGCGACACGTAACGCAGGTGAGATGATTGATGGTCTCACTCTAACTTACAACCGCGCCCGTCAGGCTGCTATTACGAGCGAACTGATCGAAATTATTTCCGGCGCAGAAGCGCTGTAACCGTTATAGGCATATATTTGCAAGTAGGAGCTTTTTGCGATGAGCAAAAAAAATGTAGGTAAGGTAACCCAGGTAATGGGTGCGGTTGTCGACGTTCAGTTCGACGACGTCTTGCCAGAAATCCTGTCTGCTTTGGAACTTGAAAACCAAGGCAAACGTTTGGTGTTGGAAGTTTCTCAACACCTTGGTGAAAACACTGTTCGTTGTATCGCTATGGACACCACAGACGGTATGGTCCGTGGTCAAGAAGTAGTTGATACAGGCGCTGCGATTAATGTTCCGGTTGGTCCGGAAACATTGGGTCGTATCATCAACGTTGTTGGTGAGCCAATTGACGAACGTGGTGAGCTAAAAACATCTAAAGGCACTTTGCCAATTCACCGTCAAGCCCCAGAATTTGCTGATCAGTCTACTGAATCAGAAATCCTGGAAACAGGCATCAAAGTAATTGACCTTCTCGCACCTTATTCTAAAGGTGGTAAAATTGGTCTGTTCGGTGGTGCTGGTGTAGGTAAAACTGTACTTATCATGGAATTGATCAACAACATCGCCAAAGGGCACGGTGGTTTCTCCGTATTCGCTGGTGTTGGTGAGCGTACTCGTGAGGGTAACGATCTTTACCATGAGATGATCGAATCAGGCGTTATTCAGCTGGACACTGACCAGTCTAAAGCGGCTCTCGTATACGGTCAGATGAACGAACCTCCTGGTGCGCGTGCTCGTGTTGCCTTGACTGGTTTGACATTGGCTGAATACTTCCGTGATGAAGAAGGCCAAGACGTACTGTTCTTCGTAGATAACATCTTCCGCTTTACACAAGCTGGTTCAGAAGTATCCGCCCTGTTGGGTCGTATTCCTTCTGCGGTAGGTTATCAGCCAACTCTGGCAACAGAGATGGGTAACCTTCAAGAACGTATTACTTCTACTAAGAAGGGTTCCATTACATCTGTACAAGCGATTTATGTACCTGCCGATGATTTGACTGACCCGGCGCCTGCTACATCGTTTGCTCACTTGGATGCAACAACCGTACTTAACCGTTCAATCGCCGAGCTCGGCATCTACCCTGCGGTAGACCCACTTGACTCTACGTCACGTGTTCTTGAGCCTCGCGTTGTTGGTGATGAGCACTATAAAGTTGCTCGTGAAGTTCAGCGTATCCTGCAAACATACAAATCTTTGCAAGACATCATCGCCATCCTTGGTATGGACGAGCTGTCTGAAGAAGATAAGATGGTTGTGGCACGTGCCCGTAAGATCCAGCGTTTCCTTTCTCAGCCATTCCACGTTGCGGAAGTATTCACAGGTTCTCCAGGTAAGTACGTTAAACTTGAAGACACAATTAAAGCCTTTGTAGGTATTGTTGCTGGTGAATACGATCACTTGCCAGAAGCTGCATTCTACATGGTTGGTGGCATTGACGAAGCTTTGGAAAAAGCTAAGAAAATGGCCGCTGAAGCTGCTTAATCTTTCGGAAGTTAATTTTAGCCAGGAGACAACACAATGAGTGATAAAGTTCAATTCGAACTCGTTTCCCCGGCCAAGCTGCTTCTGTCAGAAGAAGTCGAAATGGTTGTGGTTCCGGGCGGCGAAGGTGACTTCGGTGTCCTGCCCGGACACACACCAATGCTGACGACTGTTCGTCCCGGCATTATCGACATCTACGAAAACGATAAAGTTGCCAAAAGCATCTTTGTTGTAGGCGGTTTTGCTGAAGTTTCTGAAGAACGCTGTGCCGTTCTTGCTGAAGAAGCCATCGCTGTTGACGAGCTCAGCCGTGATGATGCAGAAGCGCGTTTGCAAAAAGCAAACGATGCCCTGCAAGCTGCTGAAAGTGACGTTGCTAAAAAAGTTGCAGAGCGTGAGCTCCTCGCTGCTGAAGCAATGGTTGCTGCCTGCGGTTAACGCAGCATCAGAAACGAAAAGAATTCGGGCGTATGGTTTTAAACTATACGCCCTTTTCTTTGTCTAAAGGTAACATCACATGTTCCACATTGTTGCAGATATCACAGGTCACGGCTTAGGTCATGTGGGTCAAATCGCCCCACTTTTGCGCAAGCTCGTGGAAAGCTCAGACCAAATTAAACTGAGCATTCGCTGTAATGTAGCAAATGATAAGATTGAGGAAATGATTGGCCATAAGGTTGATCACGCGCCCCCTGCCCCTGATGTGGGTATGTTGATGCATAACCCTTATGTGGTTGATCATAAGGCCTCTCTTAAAGCCTATGAAGAGCTCCATCAAAACTTTGAACAGACTGTTTTAAACGAGACACAACAACTTAAAGAGCTTGCCCCAGACCTGTTACTCAGTGATGTGGGCTATTGCGGATTGGCTGCGGCCCAAAGGCTCGGCCTTCCCAATATTGCCATCAGCTCGTTAAACTGGGCCGACATCATGGCGGGCTATTATCCACAAGCGGCCTTTCTAAAGACCATCAAATCCATCTATCAAAACTGTACCTCTTTTATCCAGACCACACCGTCTCTGCCCATGAATTGGCTTGAAAATTCTGTTCAAGTGGACCCGTTTGGACGGATAACGCCCTCACAGCGCAATGAGATTCTCAACCATCTCAACCTTTCACCAGACACCTTCCTTGTGCTTTACAGTATGGGGGGGATTTCCATGGGCACACATGAGCTCCAACTGCCTGTTGTTGAAAATATCCATTGGCTCACCGCCGATCTGATGGAGTTCCCAACAAGGCGGACTGATTGCACATCCCTTAAAGACCTGCCTTTTACCTTTATCCAAGCGCTTAGTTCAGCTGATGGTATCATTGCCAAACCGGGCTATGGGATTTTTGTTGAAGCAGCCCTTAATAAAACCCGCGTGCTTTATTGCGATCGCCACGACTGGCCTGAATTCCCCTATCTTTCAAGCTGGCTTGACGCCCATACGCCAAGCTGTTGCATCAGCCAAGATGCCTTAAACAAAGGTCACTATGAAAATGAACTTATAGAGCTTTTAAAGGCCGACTTTTCAGATAAACAACCCGCGACCACAGGTATGGACCAAGCCATGGAGGTTATTAGCCCCCTAGTTCACCTATAAGGCCTTGACCAATTGGGGTGCAACACGTAGCCTTTTTTTTGAAGAATAAGGGAGGTTCATATGTCTAAGACTATCGACTATAAAGAGTTCGTTGATTACCGTGCCAAGCTCAACCAAGCTGTTGAGGATATTGCAAAAGATAAAAAGTCAGCCGCGAGCAATCGCATTCGTGCGGTAAAAAAGCATCTTGATGATTGGGAAGGCTTGCGTGCAGAGTTAAACTGTGAAAGTTTAGGCCGCCTTAATCACCTCCAGAAAATGGTTCGAGAAATCGAAGCCGAGAAATAGGTCTTCCTCTTTTATGCTCAGTTACCAACACGGCTATCATGCCGGAAATTTCGCCGATGTGCACAAACACACGGCCCTTTGCCTTGTCCTTGAACATTACGGCGCCCAATCCAAACTGGTCACCTATGTGGATAGCCATTCAGGACGCGGCCTTTATGATCTTAGTAACGAGCAGGCTGAAAAAACAGGGGAATGGAAAAGCGGCTTTGGTGCTTTAAAAGATAAAGAGATCAAAAGCCCGGCCCTGTCAAAATATCTAGAGACCATCAATTCCTTTGAAGGCAATATCTATCCCGGCTCCCCCGCCCTCATGCAGAAAATGATGGCACCAAACCATCACGGGGTCTTTTTTGAATTCCACCCCCAAGAACATGAAGAGCTTAAAAATAGTCTGGGCGAAGATAAACGCCTGCGCATTGTCTATCAAGATGCGCTTGAAGGGTTGGTGAATTATCTGCCTGCGCGAAAAGCAGCCGGCCTTGTGCTGATTGATCCGTCTTTTGAGCTTAAAGAAGAATATACCACCATCGCAAAACTTGCCATCTCCACCCATAAACGCTGGCCCAGCGCAACCTTGCTGGTTTGGTACCCGCTTTTACCAGAAAACCGTCATGAAGAATTAAAAGCCAGACTCAAAGGGGCGAGTTTTTATGAACTGATCGGGCCTGAAAAAGAGCGCGGCATGTATGGTACGGGCTTGGCTGTTTATAATGCGCCCGATGGTTTTGATTCAGCCTTTCGTGAGGCTGAGGCCGAGATGCAAAAACTCTTGTTTGGATAGACATGACCCGCGATGAATTTGATACATACTGCGCCCAGCTCACAGCTGCCACCCATGTGGTTCAATGGGGCGGGGCCAGTGTGTGGAAAGTTGGCGGTAAAATTTTTGCCCTTGCGCCAATTGTTGAGGAAGGTTCCTTCCAGAAAATCAGCTTTAAAGTTTCTGATTTCGCCTATGAAATCCTCACCCAACAACAAGGCATTATCCCTGCCCCTTATCTTGCGCGCGCCAAATGGGTGCAGATCAACAGTGACGACACCATGAGTGAGGCAGACCTTAAAAGCCATCTTCGCGATGCCCATGAGATTATTGCAAGCAAACTCACAAAAAAGATGAGGGCACAGTTAGGCCTCTAACATCACACAATCGGGTAAATCACTAAATACCCCATCCACCCCCATGGCCCAAAGGCGTTTGGCTTCAAGGCGATCATTCAGAGTAAAGACATAAACATCACGCCCTGTGGCTTTCACTTCATCAATGGCTTCTTTGCTTAAATGCTTGGCCCAAAGATGAATGGAAGCCGCCTTAAGATCATCAGCGAGCTTGATCCAATCCTTCGGTAAATCATCATAGATAATGCCAAGCGGACAGTCATTTTGCGTTTTTCTGAAACTGGTTAGAGCATTTTGGTCATAGCTGGAGACAAGAATATTTTCAGTACTGCTTAGTTGCGCTGCCACCGCTTGGCCCAGATGTTCACCTTCCCCGCGATGGGTCTTAAGCTCGATATTAAAACCGAGTTTTAAGGCACGACAACAATCTATCCCATCTGAAAGTAACGGGATGCGCTCCCCGACAAAACGCCCATCCCCAAACCAACGCCCAGCATCCAGCTTGAGCGCCTCAATCCAATCAATTTCACGAATAAAACCGCTTTTATCAGTGCAGCGATCCAATGTGTCATCATGAAACAACACCACCGTTTCATCAGCCAGTAAGGTGGCATCAGCCTCAACCCATCTACAGCCCACCCGCTCAGCATCACGAATGCCTGCCAGTGTATTTTCAGGGGCATGTCCAGCGCAGCCGCGATGCCCAATGATGGGGGCCATTAACATTGCAAGTTACCCCTTCCCCCATTGGCCCGTGCGATAGGCCTGCTCAATATGCTCAAGATGAGGCTGAAGGTCAAAACCTTGGGCAACAAGCCAGTCGGAATTATAATAGGTCTCATTATAACGCTCACCGGGATCACAGATCATGGTGACCACACTGCCTTTTTCCCCGCGGGATTTCATCTCACACATCAGCTTTAAGGTGGCGTAAAAGTTTGTTCCGGTAGAAGCCCCGCATTTGCGCCCCATTTCTTTTTCTAAAAAATGTATCGCAGCAAGTGAGGCTGCATCGGGCACATGCTCCATATGGTCCACCACTGTGCGGATAAAGGAAGGTTCCACACGCGGGCGACCAATGCCTTCAATGCGTGAGCCTTTTGGCGAAGTCAGGCTCTCATCCCCTTTATGATAATACTCATAAAAGACCGAGTTATCAGGATCAGCCACACAAAGCTGGGTTGCCCCAAACTGGCGCGAGTAATAACGTTTATAGCGCCCAATTGTCGCAGATGTCCCGCCCGTGCCCGCGCTCACCACCACCCATGTGGGGACCGGGTATTTTTCCGCACTCATCTGGGCGAAAATACTATCGGCAATATTGTTATTAGAGCGCCAATCTGTTGCACGCTCGGCATTGGTGAACTGGTCCATATAATAACCATCGAGCTCCAATGCCAGACGTTTGGCATCGCTATAAATATCGCTGGGGTCCACCAGATGACATTTCCCCCCAAAAAACTCAATCTGATCCAGCTTGGCTTTGGCGGTATTTTTCGGCACCACCGCAATAAAAGGCAGTCCAAGAAAACGGGCGAAATAAGCCTCTGAAATTGCCGTGCTACCTGATGAGGATTCAATGATGGTGGTGCCTTCATTGATCACCCCGTTACAGACCCCATAAAGAAATAGGGAGCGCGCCAAGCGGTGCTTTAAACTGCCAGATGGATGGGTCGATTCATCTTTAAAATAAAGATCAATACCGTCACAGCCCGGCACATGATGATGGATAAGGTGGGTGTCAGCTGATCGGTTATAATCAGCCTCAATCCGGCGCATGGTTTCATTCAGCCATGTCATAAAAACTCTCCTATTCTTCAATCATCATAAAGGCGCCCGCCCCAACTAACAGACCACCAGAAAGCATGTTCATGACCCGCATGGGCTTTTGTGCTTTCATCAGATTGCGGGCCTTAGATGCGCTAAAGGCCCAGCAGAAATTGATGAAACAAAAAGTGGTCGGCACCAAAATCGCCGCCATCACCGCATCCTGAAAGGCAAGCGCTTGCATATCGATAAAACTTGGCAAGAAACCGACATAAAAGACCACCAGTTTCGGATTACCCAACGTGACCAGCAAGCCTGTAACAAAGCCTGCGCCTTTACGGGCCTCTTTTGGGATTTTCACTTCCATATTTTGGGCAAACGCATGACGTAGCGCACCAATGCCGAGATAAATCAGATAGAGCGCCCCGACATATTTAATCACCAGAAAAAGCGTGGAGTAACTCGCCGCCACATAGCCAAGCCCTGATACAGCCGCCAGCAACCAGACCAGATCACCGACAAACACACCAGCCAAAACACCAAAAGTCGATTGAACACCCTTAAATAAAGCCCGCCCCACCAGTGCAGCCACAACAGGACCGGGAACCATCCCCAAAATGGCCGTTGCCACCACAAGGGCGAAAAGCGCTTCCATGTTCATTTTTCATACCTTTTTGCTGATCAGTCTAAGCCAAGTCTATCATGCAGGCGTGATTTCTTGAGGTTTATTTTTTAATAGTCACTTACCTTAGGGTCAGGACCTATTAATTTAATGTGTTTGGTTTATTAAAAATACCACAAGGCAAGGAAATGACTTGCAGGAAGTACTTGTACTTTCAAAAGTCTTTGACGCTGTATTTGTGGCATTTTTAATAAATCCCGGAGGGACAGGATGAATTTGAAGAAAGCTGTCGTTATACTCCCCTTAAAGTACAAGTACTTCTGCGGGGACTATGCCTAACCCTTCTTCAAATTCATCTCTGCCAAACTCAATAAATTAATAGGTCCTGACCCTAGAACGACTTTTCTTTATGTCGCTTGTGCGTTTCTTTCCCTCAAGGCGACGTTTTTTCGACGCCTTCGTCGGCTTTGTTGCCCGCCTTTTCTTTGGGCTGACACAGGCTTGAGCAATCATTTTCACCAAACGCGCAAGCCCGTCTGCCCGGTTCATTTCCTGTGTACGATGAGTGTGAGCGGTTAAAACAATCACGCCGTCTTTACTCATCCGGCTCCCTGCAATCTTTTGCAAACGCATAAAAACAGCATAAGAAAGCACACGACACGCACGCGCATTAAAACGCAACTGAACCGCACTTTCGGTTTTATTGACTTTCTGCCCACCTGAGCCCGGACTGCGGATAAACTTTTCCTCAATCTCGGACTCGTCGATAAAGACGGTGTTGGTGATTTTAATCACGGTCCACGACGCTTCTTTTTCTTCTTTTTAGCGCCCACACCTGCACGCTGGGCAGCACCCTTGGCAACGCCGGCGCGATCAAGGCCGAGCTCGGATGCTTCAAGGCGGCGGATTTCATCGCGAAGGCGTGCGGCTTCTTCAAATTCGAGGTTGGCGGCGGCCTCTTTCATCTTTTTATCCATATCAGCCAAGACTGTTTTTAAGTCTTTGCCCACTAAATGCTCTTCACCCGCAGCGCCCGTATCCACATGCACATAATCACCTTGGGAAACATCATCAAGAACGTTAGAGATGTTGGATTTCACCGTCTTAGGGGTGATGCCATGTTCTTCGTTATAGGCTTGCTGTTTGGCGCGGCGACGGTTGGTTTCGCCAATGGCGTAATCCAGACTTTGCGTCATCTTATCGGCATAAAGGATCACGCGCCCGTTAATGTGACGCGCAGCACGCCCAATGGTCTGCACCAAGGAGCGTTTAGAGCGCAAGAAGCCTTCTTTATCCGCATCCAAAATTGCCACAACCGAACATTCAGGGATATCCAAACCTTCGCGCAACAGGTTGATGCCCACCAGCACATCAAAAGCACCAAGGCGTAAATCGCGGATAATTTCGATGCGCTCTAATGTATCAATATCACTATGCATATAGCGCACCCGCACGCCTTGTTCGTGGAAATATTCAGTGAGGTCTTCGGCCATGCGTTTGGTCAAGGTGGTGACCAACACCCGCTCGCCCTTAGCTGCGGTTTCCTTACATTCATTAAGCAGATCATCAACTTGGGTTTCAACCGGGCGCACAATACAGATGGGGTCAATCAGCCCTGTGGGGCGAATGACCTGTTCAGCAAAGACCCCGCCTGTGCGCTCCATCTCCCAATCCCCGGGGGTGGCAGAAACAAACACGCTTTGGGGGCGCATATGGTCCCATTCTTCAAATTTTAACGGGCGGTTATCCAGACAAGACGGCAAGCGAAAACCATAACTGGATAAATTACTTTTCCGGTTAAAGTCACCGCGATACATCCCGCCAATTTGCGAGACCCCCACATGGCTCTCATCCACAAACAACAAGGCATCATCAGGCAGATATTCAAACAAGGTTGGCGGTGGCTGACCTTCTTCGCGATCTGTTAAATAACGCGAATAGTTTTCAATGCCCGAGCAGAACCCCGTGGTCTCGATCATTTCCAGATCAAAGGTCGTGCGTTCTTGAATGCGTTGAGCTTCCAGTAATTTATTATTTTCCTGAAACCACTGCACGCGGGCTTTCATTTCTGCTTTAATTTTTTTGGACGCCTGCATCAAGGTCGGGCGTGGGGTGACATAGTGGCTGTTGGGATAAACCGTGATCTTTTCTAAGGTGGTGATCTTCTCGCCAGTGAGCGGGTCAAACTCCCAGATATCTTCCAGCTCTTCCCCAAAAAAGCTTAAACGCCATGCGCGGTCTTCAAAGTGAGACGGGAAGATTTCAATCACATCCCCACGCACGCGAAAACTGCCGCGCTGAAAGCTGTTATCATTGCGTTGATATTGCAGCTCCACCAAGCCCTTCATCATATCACGCACGTCATATTCACCACCGGCTTCAATGGAAAGCGTCATTTCTGAATAGGTCTCAACCGCGCCAATACCGTAGATACAGGAAACCGAGGCCACAATGATAGTATCGCGATACTCTAATAAGGACCGTGTGGCAGCATGGCGCATCCGGTCGATTTGCTCGTTAATGGAGCTGTCTTTTTCAATGTAAGTATCGGTCTTTGCCACATAAGCTTCGGGCTGATAATAATCATAAAAGGAAACAAAATATTCCACATGATTATCGGGAAAGAAGCTTTTCATCTCGCTATAAAGCTGGGCCGCCAATGTCTTGTTTGGCGCGAGCACAACAGCCGGGCGTTGCAGCTTTTCAATCACATGGGCAATGGTGAAGGTTTTCCCCGAACCTGTAACCCCCAAAAGAACCTGATCTTTTTCACCTTCCTCAATGCCTTTGACCAAATCGGCAATGGCTTCGGGCTGATCGCCGGCGGGTTCAAAATCGCTGACCAGTTTAAAAGGCTTCCCCCCTTTGGGGACGGGATGCTTAGGCGGTGTAAAGACTGTTTCGTTTTCCATACCCTTTGATATATCAAAATATCACGCCCTTTTTTAGAGCTAATTTGATCTAGATAAAGTTTTACTCATAAAAATCTGCTACATTGCGATAGGAATCGATTTAGACACATGTAGAGGATAAATATATAATGGCAACGACAAAAACATCTACAAAAGCAAAACAGTCATCAGCAGATATCGTTCAGCTTGATGCGGATACAAAAGATGATGCCCTGATGGAACAGGAATTTATTGCAACTGAAGAGCTTGAAAAAATAAGACCTGCAGGGCGCGATGCTGAAAAATTCAAAGGCAAAAAAGATGCGAAAAAACGCATCAAACAAATGGGTACAGGTTTGCTTAATGGCCGCCCAATTGATCAGCTTGATGACCCAGATGCCCCTATTGGTAAATTAAAGACAGCTGACTATCTTGAAATCATTGCACCACTGCATGTTGAACTTTTGAAAATGCAGAACTCCGTAAAAGAAAGTGAACAGAAAATTCTGTCCATTTTTGAAGGTCGCGATGCAGCGGGAAAAGGTGGCACGATCAAACGGTTTATTGAGCACCTCAACCCACGTGGTTGCCAAGTCGTTGCCCTTGAAAAGCCAACAGACCGCGAGCGTAACCAATGGTATTTCCAACGCTATGTGCAACACCTCCCAACGGCAGGTGAAATCGTTCTCTTTGATCGCTCATGGTATAACCGTGGCATGGTTGAACGCGTTATGAAATTTTGCGACCCAGATGAAGTCAAAGAGTTTCTGCGCAGTGTACCGGAATTTGAGCGCATTCTTTATCGCTCTGGCCTAAAGATGTTTAAATTCTATTTCTCCGTTTCAAAAACGGAACAGGCGCGACGTTTTGCCAGTCGTGAAAATGACCCTTTAAAGCAATGGAAGCTTTCTCCTGTGGATAAAGAATCCCAGAATAAATGGGCTGCCTACACAAAAGCCAAAAAGGATGTTTTCTTCTATACAGATACCAAAGAGGCCCCTTGGACAATCGTAAAGTCTGACGATAAAAAACGTGCCCGTATCAATGCCATTCGTTATTTCCTCTCAGAAGTTGACTATGAAGGAAAAAATGATGAGCTCCTTCAATGGGACCCACGCATTATTCGTACAACCGAACAAGAATTAGATGTAGAGGACTAACCATATCTTTTCTTGATAAAGAGGGGCGATAAATTACCTATTATTTCGCTCCTCATTTCAAGGCAGCTTTTAATGACTGTTGCCTGTGTCAAAATCATAATATTTGGCATAAAGCTCGTCGGCAAAACCCGATAGATATAAGGCATTCAAGGCTGCATTGATCTTTTCAGATTTGACAGGGTCAAACTCTTTACCCGCCACAAGCCATGCCTGAATAGCTGTTACGGGTTTGCCAAAATAGATTTCGAGCTCTTTCAAATCATTTTGATCTTGGTAGGATTTAAGACGGTAGCGGCTTTCATTAAGCTCGCCATACCATGCACCTGTTCGACCCGTGAGAAACAATTTTCCTAACTGTTCATCATCATTGAAGTGAGCAAGATTTTTAAAGCCTTTTTTAACCAGTATGGTCTCAAAGAATGTGTCTTTCCAGACACCAATACTGCTTAAGCTTTTTGCCGTTTCAAAATCATCAATGGGCTGAAACAGGGAAACAAAACCGATCTCAGCCTCAAAAATTGGCCTGATCCATCGATAGCTTTTTTCTCTTTGCTCCGTGCGCCCAAGGGGTAACATCAAGGCTTTTGGGTCACGCGAAGCCGTTTTCAACAACCTTGACCAAGGCAAAAACCTGGTTTCATAGGATAAACCTGCCGCATTGAGGGCTGTTTCCAGCAGTTCACGCCCCATGCCTTTTTGCTGGTCACCTTCCATGCTCATACCGGCGATATCAGAATAGAAAACCCGCACATCAACATCTTCAGCCTGCACTGTGAATGTACAAAACCAAAGAGAGATAAAAAGAGTCGTAAAACTTTTGAGCATATCACGATATTACATTTTTTTTGGAATCATAACAATCTATCTATGCGCATAAGAAAATGTCATAAAACCGCCATTAAAACTTGCGTCAAAAGGCGCGCAAGCGTAGGGTCGGATACAAACGGGTCGATGGTTCTATAATCACACCTGATCGATCTTTTTTCGTTAATCATACCTATTTGAAAAGGTCTCGTGATATCATGTCTTTTCTTGCCGACAAACTGTCTCGCATCAAACCTTCCCCAACCATTGCTGTTTCCACAAAAGCTGCTGAATTAAAAGCTGCTGGTCGTGATGTTATCGGCCTTGGTGCGGGTGAGCCTGACTTTGCCACACCGCAAAACATCATCGACGCTGCTGTTCAAGCAATGAACGATGGCAAAACCCGCTACACGGCTGTAGCTGGTACGCCTGAGCTGCGCCAAGCAATCTGTGACAAGCTAAAACGTGATAACGACCTTGAATATACACCTGACCAAATTTCAGTTGGTTGTGGTGGTAAGCAGACCATCTATAACGCTTTGATGGCAACGCTTAATGAGGGTGATGAAGTTATCATCCCCGCACCATATTGGGTGTCCTACCCTGACATTACCCTACTGGCGGGTGGCGAGCCTGTCTTTATTGATTGTACGGCTGACAATAACTTCAAACTGCAAGCCGCTGACCTTGAAGCCGCGATTACACCAAAGACAAAATGGGTGATCTTGAACTCACCATCTAACCCAACTGGTGCCGCTTATTCGCGCGATGAGATGAAAGCCCTGACAGACGTGCTAGTGAAACACGACCATGTGCGTGTGATGACAGATGATATGTACGAACTCATCGTTTATGATGATTTTGAGTTTGTAACACCTGCACAAGTTGAGCCAAAACTGTTTGATCGCACACTTACACTGAACGGTGTATCTAAAGCCTATTGCATGACAGGCTGGCGTGTGGGCTATGCGGCGGGTCCTCTTGAAATCATCAAAGCGATGAACAAGATCCAGTCACAAAGCACAACGCACACTTGCTCAATCGCGCAAGCTGCTGCTGTTGAAGCCCTAAACGGCCCGCATGATTTTGTTGCCAAGCATAATGACGTCTTTAAAGGCCGTCGTGACCTTGTGGTTAAAATGCTTAATGAAGCTGAAGGCCTTGAGTGTCAAACACCTGAAGGTGCTTTTTATGTTTATCCATCTTGTGCGGGCCTTATGGGCAAATCCACACCAGATGGCAAAAAGATTGAAACGGACGAAGACTTTGTCACTTACCTTTTGGAAACTGAAGGTGTTGCAGCGGTTCATGGCGAGGCCTTTGGCCTTTCCCCACATTTCCGTGTTTCATATGCAACAAGCAACGAAGCTTTGACAGAAGCCTGCACACGTATCCAACGCGCTTGTGCCGCTTTGAAATAAGTTTTCTATAATATAGCCTTTAAAAACTGCGCAATCGGTATTATCCTTTTGCGCAGTTTTTGACTCTGGTCACTTGCAAATCTATAGTCTAAAATAATTCTAAATTAAAAGAACTAACCGCGCATATAGATATCGATGACACAAGACATTGAAAGTTTAAAAAGAGAGATTGCCTCTCTTAAAGGGAAACTGGTTGCCCAGCGCCGTGAAGTCGCGCGCTATCGTATGTTGTCATCTGTTTTTCAATCTGCCACTCAACCTATTGCGCTTGTAAATGCCAACTATCAGATCATTAGTATCAACCCAGCCTTTAGTGAGCTGACGGGTTATGATGAAAGTGACGTTCAGTTTTTCCCCATTAATGGGATGATTGCCCATCACAAGCGTGGTGAACTTTGGCCTGCGGTGCAGACCAGCCTTGAACAAGAAGGTCACTGGGAGGGCATCCTTTGGAATGAAGGCAAAATGGGTGATGTTTATTGTGCAGATACCCATATCCAAAGTCTGGATAGCGACGATCTGGACATGGCAAATTATGTGTTCTTCTTTCGTGATGTTACTCATGAAAAAGAAACAGAAGAACGCCTTGAGCGTCGCAGTAATTACGACCTGATTACAGACCTGCCCAACTGGAACCTGTTTCTTAATCACTTCATCAGCGCGCTTTACACCTCTGGTCAAAAAGGCTCTGAAACGGCCCTTCTCTTTATCGGGCTAGATGGTTTTAAAGTGATTAACGACACCTTGGGTCACACTATAGGCGATAAGCTCCTGCAAGAAGTTGCCATTCGCTTTAGCAAAACATTTGATGAGAATGTAACCGTTGCGCGCTTCAGTGGTGACCAATTTACAGCTGTTATTCCTGATATTAAAGACAATGAAGAAATCCGTCTGGCGGCACAGGAAATTTTAAATTCTCTGGATCGCCCCTTTGATATTGAAAATGAGGAAATCCATATTTCCTGCTCCATTGGGGTGTGTTCATGGCCCGGTGATGGCGATGATGTGGAAACGCTTTTAAGAAACGCCGACAGTGCCATGAATAAGGCCAAAGAGTCCGGGCGCAACACCTATCATTTCTTCACCCCTGAGCTGGATGCAAAAGCCCAAGCCAAACGCGCCATTGAGCGTGATTTACGCAAAGCGGTGCAGAGCTTTGATGAATTTCATGTGGTCTATCAGCCCATTGTGGATATCAAAACAGGACAGATGAAAAGTGCCGAGGCTTTGGTGCGTTGGCACAGTGCTGAGCGCGGCCTTGTCTCACCAGAACAGTTTATTCCACTGGCTGAAAGAAACCACCTCATTATGCCTATTGGGGAATGGGTTTTAGAAACCGCCTGTCGTGAAATTCAAGATTGGTCACGACAGTCTCAAACCCCGTTTCGCGTCAGCATCAACCTGTCTAGTCGCCAGTTTAGAGAACAGAACTTGCCCGATGTTGTCAAAGGGGTTTTAGACAGAACAGGCTTTGATCCCAACCAGCTTTCTCTTGAGATCACCGAAACCTTGATGATGGAGAACCTTGATGAAGCACTTGTCATGCTTCATGAGCTCAAGAAAATGGGTGTGCGCCTGTCTATTGATGATTTTGGTACAGGCTATTCCAGCTTGAACTATCTCAAACGCTTCCCGCTTGATACGCTAAAAATAGACCGCATGTTCGTGCGTGACGTCACGAGCAATCCTGAAGATGCCGCCATGGTCGCGGCCATCCTCACCATGGCCCAAAGCCTCAACCTTGAAGTGGTTGGTGAAGGTATTGAAACGCTTGAACATAATAATTTCTTGAGAGAAAAAGGCTGCCAGCTTGGTCAGGGTTATTATTACAGCCGCCCTTTGCGCATTGAAGAATTTAACCTCTTTGCTGAAAAAAGAGAGCTGGAAAACACTGGCTAACAGCCAAGTCCGTTTCTGAGTGCCTCTATATACCCCCTCATTAAAGCCCCCCTATTCAGGAGCTAAACAAGCTCTTGGCCTACTCTCTTTTCAATCGATATGAAAAAACCTACTCGATCTTATATTGTTCTTCCGCTGCATAATATTCAGGAAAACCAATGACTTCTTGTAGGTGTGAAAAACTGGCAAGGTTTGACGGGTGCGCCCCTGTTTTTAGCTCCTCAAGCGCTTTTTCCATGGCTTGTAGGGCTGAGAGCATCAGGGTTAAGGGATAGGCGGCAATCTTATAGCCCATGTCTTGCAGCTCTTGTGGGGGTAGTACGGGTGTTTTGCCCTGCTCCACCATATTTGCCATTTTTGCACCCTTAATTTCTGTGCAAAACCGTTGCATTTCTTCAACCGATTGCGGGGCTTCTAAAAACAGGATATCAGCGCCGATTTCTTCAAACGCTTTCATGCGCTTGATGGCTTCATCCATGCCTTCGGTTTCGCGCGCATCACTGCGTGCCATGATCAAAATATCAGCGCCTTCATTGCGCGCATCAACCGCGGCCTGAATGCGCATGCAAGCTTCCTCAAACCCAACTGTTTTCTTACCCCTCGTATGGCCGCAACGTTTTGGTGAAACTTGATCTTCAATCATGATGCCTGCAAAACCAGCCTGAGCATAACCTTGCACCGTGCGTTTCACATTTAACGCATTGCCATAGCCCGTATCCCCATCACCGATGACAGGCAGGCTGGTTGCCTGACAGATGGAACGGCCCTGTTCCACCATTTCCCCATAAGACAACAAGCCCGTATCAGGCAGTGCATTTCGAGCTGCTGAAACTGAAAATCCACTCATAAAGGTCAAGGGGTAGCCTGCGCGTTCCACCAGTTTGGCACTCATGCCATCAAAGCAACACGGCATCATTAAAAAGTCATCACTTTCTAAAAGCTGGCGAAGGGTTTGGGCTGCACTCACACTCGTTATCCTTTTTTCAATGTCTTGATCTGGCTGGAGGTAATGATCTTACCCACCGCACTATAGGCTTCGTGATTTTTCTCAATATCCTTGAGCTTATAAAGATAATTGATCATCAACCCCCCAGCTTGTTTCATGCCTTTTTCAGAGACATCCCCAAGCCAGTTTAAACGTTCCATACGCGCGCCATTGCTTAAATGAAAATGGGCAACAGGGTCAAGCGGGCGTGTACCTTTACGCTTGGCTTCAGTCAAATAACGCGCTGCCAAACGCATCAAGGGGCTTTTGAGCGCATCATGGGCGGCTTCCTCTTCATGCCAATCAGGCTGCTCTAACAAATGCTTCAAGCCACCTTTGGCACCTTTTTGACCACTGGCAGCCTTTAAAGCCTCGCGCTCTTGGTTTTGCAATAAACTACTATCGCCTTCTGCCAAAACCTTATCCAACCATTTGCGAAAGCCGGGCACAGGTGACAAGGTGGCAAAGGTCTTTAAGTTCGGCAAATCTTGGGACAGATTACCCACAACTTTCTTAATCAGAAAATTCCCAAAACTAATACCAGCCAAACCCGCTTGTGCGTTAGAGATCGAATAGAAAATGGCTGTATCCGCATCATGGGGGTCTAACAATGGGGCGTCTTCATCAAGTAAAGCCTGCACATTATCGGCCATGCCATTCACAAGGGCGACCTCAACAAAGATGAGTGGTTCATCCGGCATGCGGGGGTGGAAAAAGGCAAAGAGGCGACGGTCCCTCGCCAATCTGTTTTTTAAATCCGACCAGCTTTGAATGGAATGAACTGCTTCATATTCAATAATTTTTTCCAAAACGCTGGCAGGTGAATCCCATGTGATGCGGCGCAGTTCCAAAAAGCCCACATCAAACCATGAAATGAGAATATCTTTTAAGTCGCGCTCCACCACTTTTAAACTGGCATCTTCGCGCGCCATTGCCATCAATTCAGCGCGTAAATCCACAAGAAATTTCACCCCTTGGGGCAAGGCGTTGAATTGGCGCAACAAGGTCATGCGCGCAGGTTCTAGGTTACGGCGAAGTTCGATTTCGTAGCTACATTTGGCATCTTCATCTTCTGCACTTTGAAAATTGTAAATAGATTGCGCCACCACATCGCGGTCCGTGCCAAAATCATCTGCCAGAATTTTTAAAAACCGTTTGCGCCCTTCTTCATTTAATCCAAGATATCCCTCGCCAAGGGCCGCGGCGCGTTGACGTGCGGAGACTTCCCCACCCTTTGATTGAAGGCACGCCATCATCTGTTCATGGACCTGATCAATCTGATGATCCGGTAAATGTTCTTCCAGCTCAGGTAACTCACTTGTCGTGCCACTGGTGGCAATCTCGCGCCAAGGCAGGCGCCAGCTTTTCAGTTTTTCAAGAAAATCAGCCATTATTTACTCCTTGGCTTGTGCGGACCTGTGCCCGAATGGGGGCGATCTCTTTTAAAAATTCCAATGCATTCATCGGGCGTCTTTTCACTTTTCGCGACATAGAGCGCATGATCAAATCATTTAAACTATCAGGCACCTCAGCCACTTCTTCTTTTGGCCCGCTAAACACACCACCGGGCAACTCACCCACCAACATGCGATAACCTAACACGCCCAAGGCATAGATATCTGCGCGTGCATCCACATCTTTTGCGCTGCGCTTTTGCTCTGGCGCAATGAAGTCTTCTGTTCCAACCCAATAGCCTGCTTGAGACTCTTCACTCTTGGGAAATTTCACCATGCCCGGGTCACATAGCTTTACCAAGCCTGTATGGAGCTTGGTCAGTAAAATATTCGCTGGCTTAATGTCGCGATGAACCAACCCGCGCCCGTGAAAGGCAGCCAAGGCACTGGCCGTTTGAAACAGGATTTCACAAGAACGGGCAACGCTCAGCTTTTGAGCTTCTGGGGCATGTTGCACTTCAGCTGCATAATCTTCTTTATCCCCATCCCTGCCCATTTCAAAAAGCAGGTTTGTCTCAATATAAGGCATCACATAATAAGGCAAACCCTCCCATGAGGATAATTCCCGCACGCCTATAACATGGGGATGGTCAATGCGCGCAAGCAACCTTGCTTCATTGATAAAACGTCTTTGCCAGCTTTCACGACTGTATGGCAATTTATCCATCAACCTCTTTTTGATGATGAATATCTTAAGGGCAACTTTGATATCCAAATCAGGATCATAGCATTCATAAAGATCAGAGCTTCCCGTTGAACGGATAACCCTTTTCACATCAAACTTGCCAATTTTGTCATAAGCTGGTTGGAGTAATTCTTTCATGAACTAAGAAGACCAAAAATAAAGAGGCCGTGCAATGAAAAAAGGGCCGCTGAATTTTCATCAACGACCCTTTTGTTACGTGTGAATGGATTACCATTCGACTTTTTCGACACCTTCGAAGAGAACGGTTGAGCCATCTTCGAATTCGATCTGACCTGTAAGGCCGGATACATCTTGATAATCGCTCATTTGCGCCCCATCCGAAGAAATAACTTCTTCGCCGCCGTCGACGCCTGTGATGGTCATTGTCCAGCCTTCTGTACCATTAAGCTGGATGGTATCGAAGTCCTCACCACCATCAACCCAATCGTTACCACTGGTTCCGGCGTTACCTTGCGAGTTAAAGATAAAGAGGTCTTCACCTGCGCCACCGTTCATCACATCATCGGCAGCATCATCTGGGGCCATGAAGGTATCATTACCGCCACCACCGATCATGGTGTCAGCCCCCTCACCGCCAAGCAGAATGTCGTTTCCGTCACCACCGTTGAGAACATCATCACCAGCTTGGCCTGAAAGAATGGCATCCTCACTACCACTGGCACTTAAGATATCATCACCTGCAGTGCCGATCTCATCTGTGCTTGTACCTGCAACATCCAGATCCATGGCCTCAAGGCTGGTATCCGTACCGTCAACGCTTTGTGCCGTTGCGGTTAGGTCAAACGTATCATGATGCGCGCTGTCATCCGCTGGAACACTCAATGTACCAGAAACACTCAGGTCCTCACCCAATGTGCCACTTGGGATCATCATGGTCGTGCCATCGACACTCACATCATCCCCAGAAGTAACCGAGATTGTCCCGTTATCAGAAACCGTAATTGTTGCATCACCAATGGTTAACTCAGAACCATGTGGCACGGTTGAAAGATCAACACTTAAGCCGCCACCCACAAGGGCTTCGCTATCATCATGCATGGTTAAAGCAAAGGTGACCGGATATTCAACAGAAGTCAGCGTCCCCCCAGCTTCGCTATATTCAATGTTTTTAACTTTGAATTTACCGCTGTCACCTTCAATAACGATCTGATCAAAGGCCTGATTGTTATCACCTGCAATCGCAAGGGTATCATCATCTGAGCCAATATTGCCAGAACCAACAACCACCCCATTGTTATAAAGTGTGTAGTTGCCTTCATCATTATTACCAAGGCTTTTGAACTTGATTGTGGCATCGGAGATATCATTATCAAATGAGACGATTAGCTGTTCATTATCTTGAATAGCTTTATCACCGCCACCATTCTCAATACCGAACCAGCCGCCACCGGAACTTTCCGTGCGCACAACGCTGCTGCTTGTTGTGCCTTCATCAGAGCCCGTGATCGTCACACCATCTAGGCTATCATAGTTGCTTTCTGTCAGGGTGGCTGTCTCACCGGAAAGCACCGTGGTTTGAACCGAACCTGCGCCGATATCAACACCAACACTGACCCCATCAGCCACGCCTTCAACATCAATGGTGGCTGTTGCGGTATCGCTACCACCTTGACCATCACTGACAGTGTAATCAAAGCTGACATCGCCACTGAAGTTTGAGCTTGGCATAAAGTTGATGGAACCATCGGCATTAAGCGTGACAGAGCCATTTTCAACCTCAACCGTTTCACCAACCCCAATATCTGCACCACCAATTTGCGTGATGGTCAGACTATCGCCATTTGCATCACTGTCATTGGCAACAAGATCAAAGGTCTCCCCAACATCCTCAGTTGCCGTGAAGCTATCATCTTGTGCTTCAGGGCCAACATTTGGTTCAACATTCACAGAAGCTGTAACTGTCTCACTATCCCCATTTGAATTTTCAATCGCAGTAGAAGATACTTCAACGCTAAAGCTACCTGCATCGCCTGGCACTGTTACATTCAACCCATCAAGATCATCTGCACTTAATGTCCAGCTCCCATCTTCATTTTGCGTACCTGCTGAAAGAACTGCACCTTCAGGCAAGCCGTCCACAATCAGGCTCAGGCTTTCTGAACCGTCTGTATCATTTAGGTTAGAAGTAATATTTAACGGATAAGTCGTTGTTGTCTCACCACCGTCTGAGGCGACAAAGTCGATTGAATGGATCAGGAAGTCGTCCCCGCTATCAGGGGCGCTAAAGACAACTTGGTCAAAGTCCGCATTGCCATCAGCTGTAAGCGTAATGGCAGGATCGATCCCGTCACTCCCGCCGTCAATCAGGCCAGAGCCGACTTCAACACCATCATTATACATGGTGTAAACTGCATCTTCTCCACCATTGAGCCATGCAACAGATACATCAATGGAAGATACATCCGTATCAAAATCAACGATCAGCTCTTCAGAGACTTCATGGTTATCGCTATAGCCAATTTCCGAGTTTGCCCCAGAAGCACTACCTTCAACACCAAAGCCAAGTGGGCTTGAATTAAAGTCGATATTGTCACTAGAGGCATCAGAAAGTGTACCATCGCTATTGATGGAACGCCCTGTTACGCTAAAGCCATTTTCACTGCTTGTAACATTATCGCTGTTAATGGTCACATCAACTGGGCTGCCACCTGTTGTGGTTGTTTCACCTTCACCAAGGCTAACAGTAAGGTCAGGCACATCTGCATCGGCTTCCACTTCAACTGTGGCAATCGCGGTTTGCGAACCCCCTTGACCATCAGAAACCGTATATTCAAAGGTCTCTGTACCGGAATAATCACCATCTGGTGTGAAAGTAACGCTGCCATTTTCATTCAGAGTTACAACCCCGTCACCAATGTCAACAGAACCACCTGCAACAATATCTTGGCCCGCAACCTGTGTGATGCTGAGCTCATCGCCATCTGCATCAGTGTCATTGCCCATTGGGAAGAAGGTGACAGAATTATCTTCAAGCACCTCAGCACTATCTGCATTAGCAACCGGATCATTATTAATATCCATATCCGGTACAATTGCACTGTCATTGGCAACGGATGTTTCCTGATCGCCATTACTGTCTGTTGTGGTGACAGAAGCTTCAAGGCTAAAGTCATCTGCATCAGCAGGCACACGCAAGCTCAAACCATCCAGATCACCCGAAGAAAGTGTCGCGCTACCATCGGTGATGGTAATTTCAACACCATCCTGGCTCAAAATAGCTCCCTCAGGCAGGCCAGTTAAGCTCACATCAGACAGACTTTCCGAACCATCTTGGTCCACAAGCTGGGCAGACACATCAAGTGGGTAATCATAATATTCAACCTCACCCGTTGCATCTGCATGGGTGAATTCCAGATTGTTAATGGCAAAGTCTGAATCGCCCGCCGCTGTTGAGCCATCGGCATTAATAGTCGTATCAGCTTGTACCACCAGCTTATCAAAGCTCACCCCATCAATGGTGACAGAGGCCGTATCATCGGCATTATTTAAGCCAAGCCCGTCAAATGTGCCAGAGGCCACCAATTGACCATCATCATAAGCTTCCCATGTGCCTTGCTCATAGCTGGCGTTATTACCGTTGCCACCTTCACCGAACTGTTCCACATCAAAGCTGACGTTATTTACATCTTCATCAAACTCAAAGATCAATGTTTCACTGGCATCTTCGCGGCTGTCATACCCCAACAGGTCTTTTGAACCTGTTGTATGACCCGCAACACCAATGCCATCGCCATGACCGTTGACCACTTGTTCAACAGGAGAAGGGTTCCCTTCTGAATCCAGACCGGAAATCGTCACCCCACTGACAGTGCCATTGCTAACATCATCACCTGTGACTGTACCACCGGCAACACCGCCATCACCGCTAACGGCTTCTGGTGAGCCGATATCGATGCTGATCAATGGTGCATCGGCATCGGCCTCAACATCCACAGTTGCTGTTGCAGTGGACGTTCCGCCTTGACCATCCGAAACCGTATAATCAAAGCTTTCTGTACCTGCATAATGCTCATCTGGTGTGAAGGTAACTGTACCATCTTCATTTAATTCAACAGTCCCGTTACCTACATCAACAGTGCCACCAGCAACAATATCCTGACCATCAATTTGTGTAATGCTAAGCGCATCATTTTCAACGTCTGTATCATTACCAAGTGGATTAAAGGTAACTGCGTTATCTTCTAATGTGTCCGCACTATCGGCATTGGCAACCGGGCCATCATTTTCAGCTTCGATTTCCACGGTGACCGTTGCGCTATCGCTCATACCTTCAGGGTCAGTAACCGTGTAGCCAAAGTTCACTTCACCGTTAATATCATCTGCTGGATCATAGCTGACCGTGCCATCTGCATTTAATGTCACGCTGCCGGAACCATCGCTTAAGTTAATGGTTTCACCCGCTGCAATATCTTGTCCATCAATTTGGGTGATGGTCAGATTATCATTATTGGCATCACTGTCATTATCCAACAGATCAATGGTAACAGCCGTATCTTCATCAGTTGTTGCGCTGTCATCTTCAGCCACAGGTGCGATATTGCCATCGGTGATATCAAGGTTCACCGTTGCGCTATCTGTGCCACCCTGACCATCAGAAATGGTGTAGCTAAAGTCCGCTGGCCCTTCATAACCGTTATCGGCTGCAAAGGTAATGGACCCATCCCCATTCAGTGTCACCGTGCCATTATCAACATCAACCGTTTCACCAACCGCAATATCCTGACCATCAATTTCAGTGATGTTCAAGCTATCGCCATCAGCGTCCGTATCGTTGCTGACCAGGTCCATAGTAATGCTCTGACCTTCTGTCACAGAAGCCTGATCATCAATTGCATCTGGATCAAAGTTTGGACCAACTGTTAAGGACGTACTTGCGCTTGACCCGTTTGGTTCAGTTGCCGTTGCTGTAACATCAATATTGAAGTCTTCAGCCTCACCGCTAACCGTCATGGTCAAATCTTCAAGGTTATCAAGGTCTTCGCCCTCAATCACCAGCTTGCCATCAACAATCTCACCCATATTAAAGGTCGCACCTTCTGGGAAGCTATCAATGGTGATACTCAATGTTTCAGAAAGATCATCATCCGTGATGGCTGCTGAAATATTCACATCATAAGTGGTTTCTGTATTGGTATAGTCCCAATCCACATTGAAGGACGCATCATTGAAATCAAAGTCATTGCCACCATACTGGCTTTCCTGATCTTCCCAATTTTGCTCCCCAGCCACATCGCCATCATCAAAGGCATGGTCTAGACCATCTTCGTTAAACTCTTCATTGGTGAAATAGAGCCCGCCATTGTCATCATGGTTTAATGACGTGCCCGTTGGGTCAAGCACCTGCCAGTTGCCCTCATCATCCTGGGCAAAGCTCACATCCATACCGTTAAGCAAGCCAACATTTTCTCCATCCCCATCAGAGATCAAGAAGAAGCCCACATTATCCTCATTCACACCATCTAGCGTAAATGTGTCCCCAACGCTTTGGTCATGGAGGTCTGCAAAGATAATCTCGCCCGTGCTTGGCTCGCCATTTTCATCCAGCACATAATAGCCATATGTGTTGTGATACCCCGCATCACTGCCTTGGAAGGTAATCGTCACGCTATCACCGCTATGATCACTTTCCACAATGGAAACTGCGAGATCAGGCGTATCAGCAACCCCTTCGGTTGTCAGCGCGATATTTGCCTGTGCAGAACCGCCTTCACCATCACTAACCGTATAGCTCAGGCTTTCCGTCCCACTCCAATCCTCAGTCGGATTAAAGGTGAAGGTGGCGTTTTCACTATCATAAGAAAGCGTTCCATCCCCAAGGTCCATGCCCTCAGATGGGAAGCTCTCAAGGCTCACCCCATTGATTTGGGCAACCGATAAGACATCGCTATCAATATCGCTGTCATTACCCAACAGGTCATTGGCTGTAAAGGTAATGGCATTATCTTCAAGACCGCTAAAGGCATCATCAAGGGCAACCGGACCATCATTAATTTCATCAATGCTCACAGTGGCTGTTGCTGTATCTGTACCACCCTGCCCATCAGAAATAGTGTAGCTAAAGTCCACATCTCCAGCCAGATCATCTGCTGGATCATAGGTCACTGTCCCATCATCATTGAGCGTCACTGTGCCAGAACCATCACTCAATGTAATGGTTTCACCCGCCACAATATCCTGACCATCAATCTTGGTAATGCTTAACGTATCACCATCAAGGTCAGTATCATTACCCAACAGATTAATCACAACAGGCTGATCTTCATCAGTCGTAGAAATATCATCAACCGCAATCGGATCATCATTTTCAGGATTAACCGTCATGGTCACAGTTGCTGTGGCTGTCTCGCCATCGTCATCGGTGACTGTATAAGTGAAGCTTTCTGTACCGTTCCAATCTTCATCTGGTGTGTAGGTCACCGTGCCATCATCATTAATGCTCACAGTCCCATTATCAGGTTGGCTCACGCTCGTGACTTCACCACCATCAACGATCTGATCGTTTGAGAGAACATTCAGCGTTTTAGAACCATCCTCGTTAAGGCTCGCCGCATCATCAACAAGGGTGTTATCCAGATCAGCAACATCAACATTCACCGTCGCTGTCGTGGTCTCGCCATCCTCATCTGTCACCGTATAGGTAAAGCTCGCCGCTGAGCCATCATAGCCCTCAGCAGGTGTGAAGGTAACGGTGGTGCCATCTTCACTTAAGCTCACCGTGCCGTTTTCAGCGCCTTGAACAGAGGTGATCGTGCCGCCATCAATGATGTTGTCATTCTCAAGAAGGTCCGCAACATTTAGCGTCACAGGCTCACCTTGTGTGGTTGAGGCTGTGTCATCAACGGCTGTGTTATCCACATCGGCAAAGTTGATGGTTGTGGTTTGGCTAACCTCATTCTCACCATCAGAGACGGTAAACTCGATGCTTTCCAGGCCTTCCTCATCAGAGATAATCGTCCAGGTGCCATCGCCATTATCATTAATGGTCAGGTTAGACCCGCCCGTAATCGACGTCACATCAAGGTTACTGCTGTCCACATCTGTTGTGTTGGCAAGAAGCTGTTCTTCCGTAACTGTATAAGTCTGATATTCCGTACCCGCGGGCAGCTCAATCTCACCCACAATCGGGTCATCATTTTCAGGATTAACCGTCATGGTCACAGTCGCTGTGGCTGTCTCGCCATCATCATCGGTGACTGTATAAGTGAAGCTTTCTGTACCGTTCCAATCTTCATCTGGTGTATAGGTCACCGTGCCATCCTCATTGATGCTCACGCTGCCATTATCAGGTTGGCTCACGCTCGTGACTTCACCGCCATCAACGATCTGATCGTTTGAGAGAACATTCAGCGTTTTAGAACCATCCTCGTTAAGGCTCGCCGCATCATCAACAAGGGTGTTATCCAGATCAGCAACATCAACATTCACGGTCGCTGTCGTAGTCTCCCCATCCTCATCTGTCACCGTATAGGTAAAGCTCGCCGCTGAGCCATCATAACCCTCAGCAGGTGTGAAGGTAACGGTGGTGCCATCTTCACTTAAGCTCACCGTGCCGTTTTCAGCGCCTTGAACAGAGGTGATCGTGCCGCCATCAATGATGTTGTCATTATCAAGAAGGTCCGCAACATTTAGCGTCACAGACTCACCTTGTGTGGTTGAGGCTGTATCATCAACAGCTGTGTTATCCACATCGGCAAAGTTAATGGTGGCGGATTGCTCAACAGTTTCCGTGCCATCCGTGACCTTAAAGTCGATGCCTTCAAGACCTTCTTCAGAGCTAATGATCGTCCAAGTGCCATCGCCATTATCGGTAATGGCAAGGTTGGTGCCACCGCTAACTTCAGTGACCTCAAGACTATCGCCATCAATGTCTGTGGCATTAGCCAGAAGCTGCTCCTCAGTCAATGTATAGGTGTTATATTCCACACCGTCTGGCAAGGTGATCTCACCTACCACAGGCGTGTCATTTTCTGGG